>NZ_JBFUEB010000234.1:0-2918 GCF_056404395.1 Rhizobacter sp. P2_D12
GCCACCGCCAACGGCGCCGACATCGCGCTCGACAGCACGCACACCTTGAGCAACCGGAGCGGCGCCATCGCCGCTGCCGGCAACGCGACCCTGAGCGCTGGCGGCGCCATCGACAACAGCGGCGGCCGGGTGCAGACACCGGGTCGCCTGCAGATGAGCGCCGGCGGCGCGCTGGAGAACACGGCGGGCGCGCTGGAAGCGACCGGCGCGGGCAGCACGCTGGCGCTGGACGCCGCCGCCATCGCCAACTCGGGCCGCATCGTCAACAGCGGCGCGGGCAGCACCACGATTACCAGCGGCGCGGGCATCGTCAATACCGGCACCATCGGCGGCAACGGCGCCCTCGACCTGGCCGCGGCGACCCTGTACAACGGCGCTGCCGGCGTCATCGTCGCCGGTTCGGCACTCGAACTGGCGATCCGCCAGAGCCTGGAGAATGCCGGTGGCAGCATCAGCAGCGGCGGCGCGCTGCGCTTCGATCAGGCCGGCGCCACGTTCGCCAACAGCGGCCGCATCGGCGCCGGYGGCGCCCTCGACATCCGCGCCGCCGGCATCGACAACGGCGGCGGCCAACTGTACACGGCAGCCGGCTCGGGCGCGGCGATCACGCTGGCAACGGGCGCGCTGCGCAATATTAGCGGCAAGGTGGCTGCCGRCGGCCGCCTGGACATTGGCGCCAGCGGCGCCGTGTACAACGACGCCGRCACCCTGCATGGCGGACGCGGCCTGGCGCTGGGCGCCGGCCAGGCACTCGTCAACGGCAGAGGCGTGGTCGAATCGGCCAGTGGCGCACTCGAGGTGCGGGCCGCTTCGATCGACAGCAGCGGACGCATCGTCAACGGCGGCAGCGGCGACACCGCCATCGCCAGCCAGTCAGGCATCGTCAACAGCGGCGCCATCGCCGGCAACGGCAGCCTGCGCATCGCCGCCGAGAGCCTGCACAACGGGACCGGCGGCCAGATCGGCGCCGGCGGCGCGCTGCAGCTGGACGTGCGCCGCGAGCTGGCCAACGCCGGCGCCATCAGCAGCGCCCGCAGCATGACCTTCGACCAGGCCGCGGCCAGCCTTGCCAACAGCGGCACGATCGATGCCGGCGGGCGCGCCAGCTTCGTGGCCGCATCGTTCAACAACGACGGCGGACGGATCTCGACCGTGAAGGGATCGGGCGCCGACATCAGCATCACCGCTCCCGGGCTGAGCAACCGCAGCGGGGCGATCCTGGCCGACGGCCGCGCCAGCTTGGGCATCAATGGCGCGTTCGACAACCGTGGCGGCACACTGCAGGCCGGCAATGGCCTGATGCTGAGCGCGGCGGGCGCACTGAGCAACGATGGCGGCGTCATCGAAGCGATCGGCGCCGGCGCCACCCTGGGCATCGACGCTGGGGCCATCGACAACGGCAGCGGCCGCATCGCCAATCTCGGCCGGGGCGAAACCCGCCTGGCCAGCCAGGGCGACATTGCGAACAACGGCACGATCGCCGCCATGGGCAACCTGCTGCTGGCCGGTCAAACGCTGCAGAACGGCGCTGCTGGCCATATCGCGGCTGGCGGCAACATGACGCTGGCAATCAACCGCCAGTGGAGCAACCGGGGCAACGTCAACAGCAGCGGCGCGCTGACCTTCGACCAGGCCGGCGCCGTGTTCGTCAACAGCGGCCAGGTCATGGCCGGCGGCGACGTCCTGATCCGGGCAGCGCAGGTGGACAACAGCGGCGGACGCCTGGGCACCGGCGATGGTTCCGGCGCCAGCCTCACCTTGATCACTGGGCAGCTGAGCAACGGCGGCGCGCGCATCGCCACGGACCGCGACCTGCACGTGAACACCCGTGCCCTGAGCGGCCTGGGCCAGCTGTTTGCCGGGCGCGACCTGGCGCTGTCGATGGACGGCGATTATGTGCATGGCCAGGATGAGCAGATCGGCTCGAACCGCGACCTGAGCCTGGCCGTGACGGGCACCATCACCAACAACGCCGCATTCCAGGCAGCGGGCAAGCTGACGCTGTCGGGCCGGCACATCACCAACGGCGCCGGCGCCGTGATCGAAGCGCAGGCGCTGTCGCTGCGCGCCACCGACGACGTGACCAATGCCGGCGAGATCCAGGGCGCTGGCACGCTCGAGATCGCGGCGGCGTCGGTACGCAACAGCGGCGTGGTGGCCGGCGGCGCGGTAACGCTGTCGACCGGCAACCTGGACAACACCGGCAGCGCCGCACTGATCGGCGCTACCGAGTCGTTGCACCTGGGCGTGGACGGCACGCTGAACAATACGGATGGCGCCACGCTCTACAGCGCCAGCAACATGGCCATCGGCGGCGTGGGGGGCGGCTCGACCGGCCTGGTCAACAATCACTCGTCGACCATCGAGGCGGCCGGCGACCTGGCGCTCGATGCCGGCACGCTCACGAACGTGCGCGACAATGTGCGGATCGAGCAGGTGACGACGGTGGACGAAACCGTCAACATGCGGGTGCCTTCCTGGCGCGAGAACGGCAGAAACCACGATTATTACGATCCGAAATCATCCAACTACAACCCGCACGAGCTGTATTTCGTCAACCCCAACGACATTCTGGAAGAAACGGCCTTTGTCACGCCGGATGGTCATATGATCACGCGCGCCGTGATCCGCACCCATGCCAATGATTCGGCTTTCTTTGTCGCAGGCAGCGGCGAGTATGGCGCCTATGGCACCCAGCAGCGCATCCGGAATACGGACGGCACCAAGGTCATTTATTACTTCGGGCGCTCCGTCATGGCCAATCCCGACCAGGGTGGGCCGCAGGGCAATATCCTCGATGGCCGCGAGGGGATGAAGAAGTGGGCCGAGCAGGTGACGTTCTCGGGCGCCTACGGCACCTGCAGCACCGACTGCATCCGGCTGGTGACCCAGCCAGGCTATGACGATCCGCGCAACAC
>NZ_JBFUEB010000235.1:0-2894 GCF_056404395.1 Rhizobacter sp. P2_D12
GCGATGTATCGGGCAGCGCCGGCTCGCCGCGCAGCAGCGATTCGGACAGGCCAACCAGCGCCGTGAGCGGCGTGCGCAAATCGTGCGACAACGCAGCCAGCAGCGAATTGCGCAGCCGCTCCGATTCCATGTTCACCAACGCCGCCTGCGCCACCTCGACGTAATGCACGCGCTCGAGCGCGATCGCGGCCAGCGCCGCCAGGGCGTCGAGCTGGCGCCGCTGTTCGGGAATCAGGACCCAGCGCCCGCCTTCCGGCTCGATCGCCAGTACGCCGCGCGTGCGCATCGGCGCCACCAAGGGCAGGTAGAACAACGGGCATGCCGGCAGCGTGTCCGTGCCCAGGCCCGCCGGCTGCGCGTGGTCGTACGCCCACTGGGCGATGCCCTGGTCGACGTTGCCGGGCGCCGGCCCGGTCGCGGCGCCATCGTCCGCCGCTGGCATGCCGAGCCGCCCGTCGGCATCGGGCACCAGCAGCGTGGCGCGTGCGCCGAACGCATTCTGGATCACGGCGCGGCTGGATTCGAACACCTGCGACGCCGCCAGCGCACCTGACAACTCGCGCGCGAATTCGTACAGCGCGCGCACGCGCCGCTCGCGCTGGGCCGCCACACGCGCCTGGAAACGCAGGCCGGCCGTCAGGTGTCCGGTAATCAGGCCCACGGCCAGCATCACGGCGAACGTAATCAGGTATTGCACGTCGCTCACTGCGAAATCAAAACGCGGCGGCACGAAGAAGAAATCGAAACTGGCCACGCCGACGCAGGTGGCGGTGACCGATGGCGCGCGCCCGAAGCGCATGGCCACGAGCAGCACCACCAGCAGGAACAGCATGACGATATTGGCCAGGTCGAGCCACGGCCTCAGAGGCGTGGCCACCAGCGCCGTGAGCAGGCTCGCGCCCGCAGCCCACGCGTGCGGCAGCAACGACCGGCGCGACTCCACTGCCGCAGCCGCAGCCGCGGTCGTGCTGCTGACTGCAGCAGGCGGCACCGCCGGCTGCCCGATCTCGATCAGGTCCACGCCCGGCGCGAGCCGCGCGAGGCGGCGCGCAGTGCGCCGGCGCCACGGCCAGCGCGAGCCATCCCGGCCCAGCGCGATGCGCGACAGGTTATGGTCGCGCGCGTAATCGAGCGTGCTGGCCGCGATGTCCTCCCCCGACAGCACCGCCGTGGTCGCGCCCAGGCTCTGCGCGAGCTTGAGCGTGTCCATGATACGCACCCGCACCGCTTCGGGCAGCTTGCCCAGGCGCGCCGTCTCGACATACACCGCATGCCAGCCCGTACCCAGTTGCGACGCCATGCGCGCACTGCTGCGCACGACGTGTTCCGCGTGGGTACCAGGCCCAATACACACCAGCAGGCCGGCGCCGGTCTTCCAGATCGCGTCGATCGATTGCGCTTCGCGCCAGGCGCGCACGTCACCTTCGACGCGGTCCGCCGTGCGGCGCAGCGCCAGTTCGCGCAGCGCGATCAGGTTGCCCTTCCTGAAGAAGTTACCGGCGGCGCGCTCGGCCTGCTGCGGCTGATACACCTTGCCCTCTTTCAGGCGCGCCAGCAGCGCATCGGCCGTCAGGTCGACCATCACGATTTCATCGGCGCTGTCGAACACGCGGTCGGGCACCGTCTCGGCCACGCGGATCCCGGCGATGCCGCCCACCACGTCGTTCAGGCTTTCCAGGTGCTGCACGTTGACAGTGGTGAGCACGTCGATGCCCGCCGCCAGCAGTTCTTCGACGTCCTGCCAGCGCTTGGGATGGCGCGAACCGGGCGCGTTCGAATGCGCCAGTTCGTCGACCAGGATGACACCGGGCGCACGCGCCAGCGCGGCGTCGAGATCGAATTCATCGAGCGTCTTGCCGCGATAGTCGATGCGCCGCCGCGGCAGCAGTTCGAGCCCGTCGAGCAGGCGCGCCGTCTCGGTACGCCCGTGGGTTTCGATCACGCCCACCAGCGGCGCGGCGCCATCGCGCTGCAGCTTGCGCGCCTCTTGCAGCATGGCGTAGGTCTTGCCCACGCCGGCCGAGGCACCGAAATAGATGCGCAGGCGGCCGCGCGCGGCGCGCCGGTCCTGCTCGCGCAGTTGCGCAAGCAGTGCGTCGGGGTCGGGTCGCTGGTCGTCGTGGGGCATGGTCTAACGAGTATGCCCGCTTTCGCGGCTGCTGGCCACGCTGGCCACGCCGGCTGCCTGGTCCAGCGCCAAATTCAGCGCCAGCACGTTCACGCGCGGCGCACCTGGCAGGCCCGGTAAAGGCAGCTCGGTGTGCCGTTCGATCAGCGCGCCGACCCGTTCGACCGGCATCGCGCGCGCACGCGCCACCCGCGCCGCCTGGTACTGCGCGCCCGCCACGCTGATCTCGGGATCGAGACCGCTGGCCGACGCCGTCACCAGGTCGACCGGCACCGGCGCCGTATTGGACGGGTCGAGTGCGCGCAGCGCAGCGACGCGACCCTTGACCGCGTCTTGCAGGGCCGGATTGAGCGGACCGTGGTTCGAGCCGCCAGAACCGCCGCCGTTATTGGCCATCGGGCCGGTGGCCGATGGCCGGCCCCAGAAGTAGCCCGGCGAGCTGAATGACTGGCCGATCAGCGCCGAGCCGACCGTCTTGCCATCCCGTTCGATCAGGCTGCCATTGGCCTGCACGGGAAACGTCGCCTGGGCGATCCCGGTCACGGCCAGCGGATACAGCACGCCGCAGATCAAGGTGAGCACCGCGAACAGCACGAGTGCGGGGCGAAGAATCGATTGCATGAAAACTCCTAGGTCAGATTGAGCGCGGTGAGCGCCATGTCGATCAGCTTGATGCCGGCGAACGGCAGCAGCAGACCGCCAAGGCCGTAGATCAGCATGTTCCGGCGCAGCAGGGCCGCCGCGCCGATGGCGCGATAACGCACGC
>NZ_JBFUEB010000236.1:0-2861 GCF_056404395.1 Rhizobacter sp. P2_D12
GTTCGTCAAGACGCTGCGCGTGCCGGCCACGGCGCGCGGCTTCATCCTGCAGGGCGACAAGGCGACCGAGGTGCCGCAGGGCGAGTACGAACTCGAAGGCTTCTTCACGCGCCTGAACCATCTTCTGCGCGACCAGCACGCCGAAATCCTCGTCACGCGCACGACGGCGCTCCCGGTGCCATTCGAGTTCGACGATATCCCCACCTGCGAGCAGCTTGCCATTTCGGTACGCTTCACGGTCAGCATCAAAATCGAGAACGTCCCGGCCTTTGCGCGCCACTTCATGACCACGCCCGGCACCATCGGCACGCCCGAGTTGCGCGAACTGCTGGCGCATCCGGTGCGCCAGCTGGCGCTGGAATTCATCGGCGCGCGCTCGATTCGCGAGATGGCAGCAGGCGGCGCGCTGCGCGAAGAACTCGACGAACGTCTGCAGGGCGGCCTCAAGCTCTTGCTGGCCGACTACGGCCTGGCCGTGACGAGCGTGCAGACGGTGGAGCTGCGCCACGACAAATACGACGCCAACCGCGCGCGCGTGGGCAGCATGTGGCTCGCGGCCGACGAGCAACATGTGCAACTGGCGCACAAGCGCCATCTGGACGAGCTGTACACGGCCGAAGAATGGCAGGGCATCAAGCGCAGCGAAGAAGAAGCGCGCCTGCGCATCCGCCGCGCCGAGCTGTGCCAGGACGACGCGATCGCGCGCGCCGAGATGTCGCTGCAGGGCGCCGACCGCGCACACGGCGTGYGGGCACGCCAGATCGAACTGTATGGCCGCATCCTCGAAGCCACCTCGCGCGAGCAGGCAATGGCGCAGGGCGCCGGTGAAGTGCTGGCCGAACTGCAGCACGAGGCCGCGCAGAAAGGGGCGCAGCGCGCCGACGAAGCGGCGCAGTGGCAGCACCTGCGCGCGCTGGCCGGCGTGCACATGCGGGCCGAAGTCGCCAGCGCCCAGCAGGAAGCCCAGCATGCGCGCCAGTCGGCGCAGCAGCGCTTTTCGCAGCAGTTGCTGCAGCAGCAGATCCGCCACAAGATCGACCAGGCGCGCCTGATCGAGGACGCCACGCGCCAGCGTGACGAACTGATTCGCCTGCGCGAAAGCGAAGCCGAAGCAGCGCGCCGCATGCGCGACATCGACGAAGCCGAGTACCAGGCGCGCTATCAGGCCCTGAAGCTGGCCAACGACGCGCGCCTGCGCGAGGCCGGCCGCACGCAGGAATGGGAAGACGAACAGGCACGCCAGCGCATCGAGGGCGCGCGGCGCGGCGCCGGCAAGCTCGATGCCGAGGCCCAGCAGGACAAACTGCAGCGCACGATCGAACTCGAGGCATTGCAGGCCCGCTCGCTGCAGGACGTGACGCTGCACGCCGACGAACGCCGCGCCGGCCTGGGCGAAGCGGCGCGCGCCGGCGAGCGGGCGCACGAGATTGCGCTCGCACGCCTGGCGATGGAACGCGCCGCGGCGCTGGGCGCGATGGACGACACGGCCAAACTGGCGCTGGCCGATGCCGCCAATGCGGTCGTTCTGGCCGATTACCTGAAGACGCGCGTGCATGCCGACATGGATGCCGACCAGCTGGCGGCGCTGGCCGGCGTGGCCGGCGCCGGCAAGGTCGACCCGGGCGAGGCGGCGCGCGCGGCGGCGCAGCTGGTGCGCGACGAACAGGCGCGGCGCGAGCACGAAGTCGACAAGGACCGGCGCCACCAGCTCGACCTGCTGACATTACAGAATGACGTGAACAAGGCCGCCTTGCATGCGCAGGCCGGCGCGCGCCAGTGCGTGCGCGGCCACACCCTGCAACGCGACGATCGCGTGTGCGCCGCCTGTGGCGGGGCGCCGTCTGCCTGATCGATCAATGCAAACAGCCATCGACAAGATCCGCGAACTGCGCGCGCTGCACGACGACGGCTTGCTGAGCCGGCAAGAGTTCGAGCTGCGCAAGAACGCGATCCTCGACGCGGCCTACCAGCCGGGCGAGCGGCCAGCCGACCCGGATGCGCTGTACGACGCGTCTGCGCCTGCACCTCGCCCGGGCACCGAAATCGGCCTGATGACGGGCCAGGAAATCGGCCCGCAAAACCGGCGCTACCGGCTCGAACGCCTGATCGCGCACGGCGGCATGGGCCAGGTGTGGCAGGCGACCGACCTGGCCACGCACGCCGAGCTGGGGCACAGCGCCCAGGTCGCGCTCAAGATCCTGCCTGCGCATGCGACATCCGCCGCCAGCCACGCCAAGCTCCTGATCCAGGAAGCCACGCGCGCGCGGCGCCTGGCGCACGAACACATCGTGCGCGTCTACGAATGGGCGCAGGACCCGGCCACGTCGAGCTTTTTCCTGATCATGGAATACCTCGAAGGCGAAGACCTCGACGCCGTCCTGGCGCGCGAAGGCCGCCTGCCGCTGGCACGCGTGCTGGCCTTGCTCGACCCGGTCGCCGCTGCGCTGGACTACGCGTGGGAACGGCATCACCTGGTCCACCGTGACATCAAGCCCGGCAATGTGTTCGTCACGACCAAGGGCGACGTCAAACTGCTCGACTTCGGTATCGCGGCGCGCGCGCGTGCCAGCGGCCCCGTGTCGAAGCTCGATGCACCGGCCACGTCCGGCACGGCCGGCTACCGCGCGCCGGAAGCGGTGATGGAAGGCCGCACGCCGGAGCCCACGCTGGACGTGTATGCGGTGGCGGTCATGATCCACCAGCTGCTCACCGGTGTACTGCCCGGCGAACCGGGCGGCACCGTGCCCGAGACGCTGGGCGCGCGCCAGTGGGAGGTGCTGCGCAGCGGCTTCGGGCGCGATCCGGCGGCGCGCCCGGCCAGCGTGCACGCGCTGCTGGCGGCGATCCGCGCGGCGGCCGGG
>NZ_JBFUEB010000237.1:0-2831 GCF_056404395.1 Rhizobacter sp. P2_D12
CACGCGTGCTGGCCGACAGCACCGAGGGTTTCCTGACCTCGGGCATCGTCACGCTCGACCTGCCCGGCGACCTGACGCTGGACCACGGCGTGATGCCGCCCGGCCTGTACTGGCTGCGCGCCTCGGCCAGCCAGGGGTTCGACGGCTTCGCGGCGCTGCAGGGCGTGCAGGCGCATGCGCTGCGGGCGCGCCGCCAGCTGCCGTCGACGGAACCGGCAACGGGACCGACGGCCCTGGCCCTGCTGCCGGCCGGGCGGATCACGAAGCCGAGTGCGTCGGTGGCGGGGCTGGCCGGCGTGCAGCAGGTCGGCCCGTCGTTCGGCCTGCGCGCGGCCGAGGATGCGCGCGCGCTGGCCACCCGCGCCGGCGAGCGGCTGCAGCACAAGCAGCGCGCCAGCACCGCCTGGGATGCCGAGCGGCTGTTGCTGGAGCGCTTCCCCGAGGTGTTCAAGGCGCGCTGCCTGTGCGGCGACCAGGTCGCCGAGGCCGGGCTGCCGCGCCCGCCGGCCGGCCAGGTGCTGGTGGTGGCGGTGCCGCAGGTGCCGCGCAACGACCCGGCCTTCGCGACCGCGGCGCCGCGCTTCAACGCGATCGAGCTGCGCCGCATGGCCGACTACCTGCGCGAGCGCGCGTCGCCGTTCGCGAAGATCCTGGTGCGCAACCCGGCCTACGACCGCATCCAGCTGCGCTGCAGCGTCGGGCTGGCCCGCGGCGCGCACGAAGGCGCGGCGCTGCAGCGCATCGACCGCACGGTGGTCGAGACGCTGTCGCCGTGGTTCGACGACGGCTGCGGCGCGGCGTTCGACTGGGTGGTGCGCAGCGAAGACCTGGAGGCGCGGCTGCGCGCGCTGGATTGCGTCGAGTACGTCACGCAGCTGTCGCTGCTGCACGTGACCTGCAGCGACGACGGCGTCTACACGCTGGTCGACAGCGCGCGCCAGGGCGCGGCCCGCGCGCTCGCGCGCACGCCGTGGAGCCTGGCGCTGCCGATGGCCACCCACATCGTCGCGGCCGCGGCGTCCTTTCCCGACCCGGCGCCGCAGCCCACCGGCATCGCGCGGCTGGCGATCGGCAGCACCTTCGTGATCGGCCAGGCGGACGGAGGCGGCGCATGACGATCCGCAACCGCGAGACGCTGCGCCACTTCTTCGACGAAGGGCGGCTGCCGACGCGCGACCATTTCGGCGACCTGATCGACTCGATGCTCAACATGAGCGACGAGGGCTTCCGCAAGTCGGCCGAGAACGGCATCGAGGTGTCGACGCCGGCCGGCTACGACGCGCTGGTGAGCTTCTACCGCGAGCAGAGCGCGCGCACCGCGCTGTGGTCGATGAGCTATGGCGGCGACCGCGACCAGCTGCTGTTCCACCATGCCGGCGTCAGCGCGTCGCGCGGGCGCGCGCCGGTGCTGGCGCTGGACGCGCAGGATCGCGTGGGCATCGGCACCGCCGAGCCGCGCGWGGCGCTGGACGTGGCCGGCGTCGTCGCGATGCAGGGGCGGGTGGGCAGCAGCCGCTGGCCCGGCATCGCGCCGGCGCTGGCCGACGGCGAGTGGCACGACCTGACCGGGCCGCTCGCCGGCTGCCAGGCCTTCGAGGTGATGGTGGGCGCCGGGCATCCCGGGGGCGGGCGCTTCGCGCTGCTGCATGCGATCGCGATGAACGCCTACAACCCGACGGCCGGCTGGCTGGATTTCTTCTCGCGGCGCAAGCGCATCCGCAGCCATGACGCCTGGTACGGACGCCGCTGCGACAGGCTGGAACTGCGTTGGCACGGCAGCAGCGGGCGCAATGCGAGCTACAGGCTGCAGGTGCGCTCGAAGTGCGACTACGGCGCCGGCGTGCGCATCCAGGCCACGCTGACGCGGCTGTGGTTCGACGAGACGATGGAAGGGAGCGCCGCATGACCCCGAAGGACCGCGGCGAGACCGGCTTCGCGCCGCTGCGCGCGCAGGGCATCGACTGGCTGCAGGCGGTCAGCGGCAGCACCTGGACCGACCACAACCTGCACGACCCCGGCATCACGCTGCTCGAGCAGCTGTGCTTCGCGCTGACCGACGTGGCCTACCGGGCCGGCTTCCCGGTCGCCGACCACCTGACCGGCGCCGACGGCCGCATCGCCTTCGAGGCGCTGTCGCTGCACCCGCCGGCGCAGGCCTTCCCGTGCCGCGCGACCACGGCGGCCGACGTGCGGCGCGTGCTGCTCGACGCGGTGCCGGGGCTCGACGACGCGACGCTGCAGCCGCGCGAGGACGGCGTCGTGCGGCTGGTGCTGAAGCTGTCGCAGGGCGCGGCCGAGAGCACGGCGCAGCGCATCGAGGCGGCGCGCGCGGCCTTCCTCGCGCAGCGCAACCTCGGCGAAGACCTGGACCCGGCCATCGGCTGCGTCRCCGACGTGCCCTGCGAGCTGCACGGCAGCATCGAGATCGCGGGCCCGCGCGATGCGGCCGACGTGCTGGCCGAGGTCTACGACCGCTGCGACCGGTTCATCGCGCGCGCCGCCACCTGCCGCAGCCTGGACGAGCGGCTGCGCGCCGGCGCCTCGCTGGAGCAGGTCTACACCGGCCCGGCGCTGCAGCACGGCTTCATCGACGACCTGCCGGCCGGGCAGGACGGCACGCAGCGGCTGTTCCTGTCGGACCTGGCCGCGGTGGTGCAGGCGGTGCCGGGCGTCGAGCTGGCGCGGCTGGCCGAGCTGCGGCCGGCGAACGCGGCGCCGAGCAGCGGCTCGGTGGCATGGCGCAGCGACGCCGGCGCCTTGCGGCTCGTGCTGCCGAACGCCGGCGCGAGCGGCCCGCCCGCCACCTTGGCCGTCACGCGGCGCGGCAACCC
>NZ_JBFUEB010000238.1:0-2821 GCF_056404395.1 Rhizobacter sp. P2_D12
CCCGCTGCGGGCCGCCTTCGGCGGGCGCGTGCGCGTGGCCGTCAGCGGCGGCGCGCCCCTGTCGGCGACCGTCGCGCGCTGCTTCCTCGGGCTGGGCGTGCCGGTGCTGCAGGGCTACGGGATGACGGAGACCTCGCCGGTGGTGGCGGCCAACACGCCGCGGCACAACGACCCGGCGACGGTGGGCACGGCGCTGCAAGGCGTCGAGTTGCGGCTGGGCGAGCAGCAGGAGCTGCAGGTGCGCGGGCCGAACGTGATGAAGGGCTACTGGAAGCGGCCGCAGGACACGGCGCGCGCCTTCACGCCCGACGGCTGGCTGCGCACCGGCGACCAGGCGGCGATCGGCACCGACGGCCGGGTGCGCATCCTCGGCCGCCTGAAGGAAATCATCGTCACGTCGACCGGCGAGAAGATCGCGCCGGCCGACCTGGAACTTGCGATTGCCGCCGACCCGCTGTTCAGCCAGGTCTTCGTGCTGGGCGAGAACCGGCCGTTCATCGCCGCGGTGGCGGTGCTGGAGCCGCGCCGCTGGGAGGCGCTGGCGCGTTCATTGGGGGTGGACCCTCAGCGCCCCGACAGCCTGGCGCTGCCGGCGGTGCGGCAGGCGGCACTGGCGCGCATCGCCGCGCAGGTGGCGCACGTCCCGCGCCACGGCGTGCCGCGCGCCGTGTGGCTGACGCTCGCGCCATGGACGGTGGAGAACAGCCTGGTGACGCCGACGCTGAAGCTGAAGCGGCACAACCTGCTGGCGCATTTCGCGGCCGGGATCGACACGCTGTACCGGCACTGAGGCCGGTTCGCGCCGGCACCATCAGGCCGCCAGCGTCTTCAGCGCGGCGAACGCCGTCGCCGGGTCGGCGATCGCATGCCACACCGGCGGGATCTCGCGCTCGATGCCGAGCAGCCCGTAGACCGCGTGCATCGCGCCGCGCACCGAGTACTCGACGGTGAACACCACGTCCTCCGGGATCTCGACGTACTGGCCGAGCAGCGCCAGGTTGCACGTGCCGCGCGGCAGCACCTCGGGCCGGTCGCCGGGCGCGCGCGGCTCGAACTCGCTGGTGATGTACGGCATCATCACCGGCACCACGGTGCTGGTCTGGCACAGCTGGTCGAGGATGTCGGTGAAGTTGAGCTGGCGCACCAGCTCGGTCAGGATCTCGCGGCCGCTGCACTCGGCCATCGGCTTGTTCACGTAGTCGCCCGGCCGGTCGACGAACAGGCCGTAGCCCCAGATCGTCCACGTGCCCTCGGGCTGCCCCGCGAAATGCGGCGCATGCGGCACGACGATGGACATCAGCCAGGCCGAGTCCTTGAAGCTCATCAGCGCGCCGGTGCCGGGCGCGTTGCCGCTCAGCTCCTCGATGCGCTTGACCAGCGCGGGGTTGCGCAGCGTGATGCTGAACGACAGCCACTTGCTCTCGTCGACGCGCCCGCAGAACACCTCGGGGCGGCCCAGGTTCGGCAGCTTCGCCGCCAGGTTCTGCCACAGCGTCCACGCGCCGTCGCGCCGGTCGCGCACCAGCTCGGCCGGGTGCTCGTGGTCGCCGCAACGCGAGTCGGCCGTCATCGAACCCAGCGTCATGAACACCAGGTCGTCGGGCCCGACCACCAGGCTGAACGGCTCGCCGTGGCGCCGCCCGTGCAGCGCCGCGACGCGCTGCCCGCCCTGGTGCGCCGCCAGCGCCACGTCGTCGATGCGCGCACCGTGCTCGATGCGCACGCCGCGCTCGCGCAGCCAGTGCTCGATCGGCCGCGCCACCGACTCGTACTGGTTCAGCCGCGTGCGGCGCACGCCGGCCAGCGTGTGGATGCGCGGGAACTCCTGCAGGAAGCGCAGCATGTAGCGCTTCAGCTCGACCGCGCTGTGCCATTCCTGGAACGCGAAGGTGGTGCGCCACATCGCCCAGAAATGCGTGCCGAAGAAGTGCGCCGAGAAGCAATCGTCGATGCGGCGCGCGCCCAGCAGGCGCTCGGGCGTGACCAGCAGGCGCAGGATCTCGGCGCGGTCGTGCAGGTCGAAGCCGAGCCGCGCCGCGTCGAGGATGCGGTGCTCGCGGTCGATCAGGCGCGCATGCGCGTCGGTGCGCACCTCGTCGTTGAAGCGCTTCACCTGGCTGCGCACGCTGTCGCCGCTGCCGTCGAGCGTCGGGATGCCGTCGAGCAGGTCCCACAGGCAGACGTAGGCCTCGTCGGTCCACATGCGCCCGCCGCGCGTCACGAAGCCGTGCTGTGCATCGCCGCTGCCGTCGAGCGCGCCACCGGACACCGGCAACTCCTCGATCATGTGGATGTCGTTGCCGCGCCAGCCGCCGTCGCGGATCAGCAGCACGGCGGTGGACAGCGCGGCGATGCCGCCGCCGACGATGAAGGCCTGGGGAGGGGAAGACGACGACATGGCGGGGTGGGTGGGCTGCAATGCTTCATTGAACCCGCGGCGTCGGCCGGCGGGTTTGAGCGGCATCAAGCCGCCGCCGCCTCATCCGGCACACCACGCCGACACCGCCGGCCACAGCCCGCGCGCGAGCGACCAGCCGGATGCCACGGCCAGGCAGGCGCCGGCCGCGCRCACCGAGGTGCGCAGCCCGCGCTGCGACAGCCGCKCGCCGCCCCAGCGCGACCACAGCCAGGGCCCGGCCCACAGGCCGACCGAGGAGGCAAGCGCGAACGCCGCCATCACCGATGCGCCGGCGAGCGGGCCGTCGGCCAGCGCCGCCATCACCCAGGCCGATTGCAGCAGGCCGCAGGGCCAGGCGAACCACAGGCTGCCGGCCGCGCCGGCCCGCAGCGGGCCGTGCACGCGCTGCCAGCCGCCGGCCGC
>NZ_JBFUEB010000239.1:0-2816 GCF_056404395.1 Rhizobacter sp. P2_D12
GATAGATGCCGGGAACATGGCGTCGCGTTCGTCGACCCACGTCACGCGGCATGGCAGGTCGGCCAGCGCGCGCACGATGGCAGCGCCGACGTGGCCGGCGCCGAACAGCATCAGGTGCGCGCGCGGCGCGAGGACCGGGTCGAGCAGCCAGCGGCGCCCGCCCTCGCCGTCCAGCACGCRGGCCTCGGGTACGCGTTCAAACGCCGGTGCGGCCGCCGTGCCCGCGAGGGGCGCCGCGTCGTCGAACAAGGCCCATTCGCACGCGCCGTCCAGCGCAACGAGGCGCCAGGTATCGACGTGGCGGCGTGCGCGCAGCAGGTCAACCTGCGCCGTATCGACGCGCTCGAACGCCAGCCAGGCAACGCCGCCGCAGCACTGGCCGAGGCTCGGACCCAGCGCAAAGCGCTCGAAGCGGCGCGCTTCGCCAAGCTGCAGCATCGCGCGCGCAATCTCCAGCGCGCGGTGTTCGAGATGGCCGCCGCCGATGGTGTCGTCAAAATCGTGCGCGCGCACCAGCATCTTCGCGCCCGGCTCGCGCGGCGCCGAGCCCTTCACGGCTGCTACCGTGACCAGCACGGACGGCACATCGCCGCGGGCACGCAACCAGTCCATCGTCACGCGCGCGCGCCGGCGGCGCCCTCGACGAACGCGATCGCATCCAGAATGGCTTCGCTCGTCGCGGGGGCATTCAGCGGTGGATTGACCCGGTGCCCGCCCACGCTCGAAATGGCGTCGCGCAGCGCGAAGAAGACCGAGAACGGCAGCAGCAGCGGCGGCTCGCCCACGGCCTTGGAGCGGTGGATGCTGTCTTCGACGTTGACGTTGTCGAACAACGCGATGCGGAAATCCTCCGGGCAGTCCGAAACCGCCGGGATTTTGTAGGTCGACGGCGCATGCGTCATCAGCTTGCCGGCCGGGTTCCACCACAGTTCTTCGGTGGTCAACCACCCCATGCCCTGGATGAACGCGCCTTCGACCTGGCCGATGTCGATCGCCGGATTGAGCGAGCGGCCGGCATCGTACAGCGCATCGACACGCAGCAGCTTCCATTCGCCGGTGAGCGTGTCGACCACCACTTCGGACACCGCCGCGCCGTACGCGAAGTACGAGAACGGTCGGCCCGTCATCGTCTTCGGGTCCCAGTGCAGGCCGGGCGTGGCATAGAAGCCATCGGACCACAGCTGCACGCGCGCCAGGTAAGCCTTGGCGACGAGTTCCTCGAACGGCAGCGCCAGGCCGGCGACGAACACGGTGCCGGCCGCGAAGCGCACGTCGCTGGCCGCGCCCCCATACTGCTGCGCGGCGAATTGCGCGAGGCGCGCGCGGATCTTGCCGGCGGCATCCTGCGCGGCCTTGCCGTTCAGGTCCGCGCCGGTCGAGGCGGCGGTGGCCGACGTGTTCGAGACCTTGCTGGTGTTGGTCGCGGTGGCGCGCACGCGACCCAGTTCGACGCCCAGCTCGTGCGCCACGACCTGCATCACCTTGGTGTTGATGCCCTGCCCCATCTCGGTGCCGCCGTGGTTGACGAGGATGGAGCCGTCCACGTAGACGTGCACCAGCGCGCCGGCCTGGTTCAGGTGCGTGACATTGAACGCGATGCCGAACTTGAGCGGCGTGAGCGCCAGCCCCTTCTTGAGCACGGGGCTGGTGCGGTTGTAGTCGTCCACGGCCGCGCGGCGCGCGCGGTAATCGCTGCCCGCTTCCAGTTCGGCCACCAGTTCGGGGATGACGTTGTCGACAATGGTCTGGCCATACGGCGTCACGTTGCGATCCTGCGCGCCGTAGAAATTCAGGCGCCGGATATCGAGCGCGTCGCGGCCCAGGTTGCGCGCGATCTCATCCAACACGTATTCGATGGCGATGGCGCCCTGCGGACCGCCGAAGCCGCGAAACGCGGTGTTCGATTGCGTGTTGGTCTTGCCGCAGGCGGCGCGGATATCGACATCGGACAGGTAGTAGGCATTGTCGAAGTGGCAGACGGCACGCGTGGCCACGGGGCCGGACAGGTCGGCCGAGTAGCCGGCGCGCGTGACCATGTCGACCCGCGCGGCCAGGATGCGGCCCGCGTCGTCGTAGCCGACCTCGTACTCATAATGGAAGCAGTGACGCTTGCCGGTGACGAGCATGTCGTCGTCGCGGTCGGCGCGCAGCTTGACCGGACGGCCCGTACGCACTGCGGCGATGGCGGCCGCGGCGGCCCACAGCGCCGACTGCGATTCCTTGCCGCCAAAACCACCGCCCATGCGGCGGCACTCGACCGTCACGTGGTGCGAATGCAGGCCGAGCGCATGGGCGATCACGTGCTGCATCTCGCTCGGGTGCTGGGTCGACGAATACACATGCATGCCGCGGTCTTCGCCAGGAATCGCATACGCGATCTGGCCTTCGAGGTAGAACTGCTCTTGCCCGCCCACGTACAGCTGGCCCTTGACCGTGTGCGGCGCGCGCGCGAACGCGGCTTCGGCGTCCCCGCGTGTCAGGCGCATGGGCGGCAGCACATACGATTGCGCAGCGCGCGCCGCCTGTGGCGTCAGGATCGCGGGCAGGTCCTCGTACGTTACCTGCGCCAGGCGCGCTGCGCGGCGTGCGTTGTCATGGCTGTCGGCGACGACGATGAAGATCGGCTGGCCCACGTACTGCACCAGGCCATCGGCCAGGATCGGRTCGTCGTGRATGATCGGGCCGCAATCGTTCAGGCCCGGGATGTCGGCCACGGTCAGCACCGCGACCACGCCCGCGCTGGCGCGGACCGGCGCCAGGTCGATGGCGGTGATGTGCGCATGCGCGCGCGACGACAGGCCCAGCGCCGCATGCAG
>NZ_JBFUEB010000240.1:0-2815 GCF_056404395.1 Rhizobacter sp. P2_D12
CCACCTTGGCCGTCACGCGGCGCGGCAACCCGGTGCACATCGCGCCGGCCGACCTGTGCCGCAAGCTCGAAGACCTGCGCGCCGCCGGCCGCTCGAACCGCGCGCGCCAGCAGGCCGACCAGGCCGAGCGGGCCGCGGCCGCGCTGCCGCGCGGCGAGCACCGCGAGCTGCAGCATTACCACTCGGTGCAGCAGCTGTTGCCGGCGGTGTACGGCGTCGGCCGGCACGGCGTGCCGCGCTCGGCGCCGCCGCAGGAACGGGCGCGCGCGCAGCAGTTGCAGACCTACCTGCTGATGATGGAGCAGGTGATCGCGCAGGAACTGGCCCAGCTGCAGCACCTGCGCGAGCTGTTCTCGGTGAACGGCGGCTCGCGCCAGGCGCTGTGGTCGCAGCTGATCGGCCCCGACAGCCTGCCCGGCGTCGACCGGCTGCTGCTCGCGCCGCCGGCCGAGGTCGAGCAGGCCGTCTACGCGCCGTTCGACCGCCATGCGCAGCGCAAGAGCCGCGCGCTCGACCACCTGCTGGCGCTGCACGGCGAGACCTACACGCAGAACTCGATGCGCCAGTTCTGCGGCCATCACGCGCCGCAGGAGCTGGAGGCGCTGCTGCTGGAGAACAAGGCGGCGTACCTGCGCGACATCGTCCGGCTGACGCGCGACCGCGCCGCCGGCTTCGATCCCGGCCGGCCGCCGGGCGAATCCAACTGCAGCGGGCTGCAGCGCCGCGCATCGCTGCTGCTCGGCTTCCGCATCCGGCACCCGCGCGCGCTGACGCAGGTGCTGCGCCAGCAGCAGCTCGCGCTGGTGGCCGAGCCGCAGCCGCGGCACACGGCACTGCAGGTGGCGCCCGAGCTGGCGCAGGCCGGCGTCGCGGCCGGGCAGGCCGAGCGGCCGGCGTCGCGCGAGCAGCTGCAGGCCGACCTGCAGCGCATGCCGGCGCTGCAGGGGCCGCTGCCGCAGGCACTGTTCCGCGCCGGGCTGTGGCGCGACCGCTACCGCGTGCTGGAGTCGGCGCCGCACCGGCTGGTGCTCGGCCCGGACGAGCAGGGCCGGTGGTGGCACCTGGGCGAGCACCCGGACGCCGGCGCGGCGCGGCGCGCGGCCGGCAGCCTGCGGCTCTTCCTGCTGCACCTGCACCAGGAAAGCGAAGGCATGCACGTGGTCGAGCACGTGCTGTTGCGCCCGCTGGCGCCGGGCGGGCAGGCGCATGCGCGGCTGGCGCTGCCGGCCGGCTTCCATGCGCTGCGCGTCAGCGTGCTGCTGCCGGGCTGGACCGCGCGCACCGCGCAGCCGGCGTTCCGCCGCTTTGCGCAGGACACGCTGCGCATCAACTGCCCGTCGCACCTGTCGCTGCAATGCCTGTGGCTGGATTTCGACGCGATGCAGCGCTTCGAGGCCTGCTGGGAACCGTGGCTCGCGGCGCGGCGCGCGCTGGCCGCGGCACCCGGCGACCGGCACCGCGCCGAGCAGGCCGACGCGGCCGCCTGCCGCGTCATCGAATGCCTGCGCCAGCCGGACGAACGGCGCGATGGGCGCGAGGAAGGCGAGGGCGACGAGCCCTTCCTGCAAGGCCATGCCTGACAGCCACCTGGTCGAGCACCTGCACGTCGAGGTCGGCTTCGCCGGCGGCCTGCCGGCGCCCGAGGCCGAGGCGCGCCTCGCGGCGTTCGCGCAGGGCCCGGCGCTGCGCATCCTCGACGCGTTGTTCGACGAGGCCTGCGCGCCCGACGAGGTGTGGCGCATCGACGCGCTCACGCTCGACCTCGGCGAGGTGCCGGCCGACGGCGTGGAGGAGGCCTGGGCGCTGCGGCTGCGCGAGCGGCTGCAGGATGCGCTGGCCGACCTGCGCGGGCCGGGCGGCGTGTCGGCGGCGCGCCGGCATGCCGGCGGCGTGCAGCGCAGCCGGCCGCAGGCGCGGCTGGAGGCCTTGCTGTACTTCCTGCAGCACGGCCACCTGCCGTGGCATGGCCGCGGCGACGACCCGCGGCGGCTGGGCGACGAGGTGCTGCAGCACAGCGCCGCCGAGCTGGCGGGCGCACTGCGCGCGCTGGGCGACCGGCCGCGCCTGCTGCGCCGGCTGGTGGCGCAGTTCGACGCGCGCTGGCTGGCCGCGCTGGTGCATGCGCTGATGCCCGGCGAACCGGCCGCCGCGGCGCGGCTGCTGAAGGCCGTGGACCCGGCCGCCGGCCCGGGCCGCGCGGCGCTGCTGTGGGAAGCGGTGCTCGACCAGGCGCTGGCGCATGCCGCATCGCCGCGCACCGACACGCTGCCGCTGCTGCGCGCGCAACTGCTGGCCGCGCTGGACGCCGGTGCCGCGTTCTCGGAAAGCAGCGACCCGCTGCGCGCGCTCGCGCCGGCCTGGGCGCCGCTGCTGCAGCACGATCGCGAATGGCTGAAGGCCACGCTGCAGCGGCTGGGCGACAGCGCGCTGCTGCGCCAGCGCATCGTGCGGGCGCTGCCGGCCGCGCTGCTGCCGCAGGTGCTGGGCCTGTGGTTCGCGTCCGGCCTGGCGGGCGCGGTCGACACCTGGATCGAGACGGTGGCGGCCGGTGCGCCGGCATCGAAGGACGAACTGGCCGGGCGCCGCCAGCTGCTGTGGCAGGCGACGCTGCAGCACGCGCTGCAGGGCGGCGCGCAGCAGTTCGATGCGCTGCGCTACGTCGACCACGTGCGCTCGCAGGTGGCGGCCACGCCCGCACCGCGCTGGTTCGAACGCGTCGTGCGGGCCGCCACCTCGGTGCTGGCGTCTGCCGCGGCGGCGCTGGGGCTGTCGCGGCGGGCAGCCGCCGCGGCGCCGGCCGGGCCGGTGCCGGAAG
>NZ_JBFUEB010000241.1:0-2661 GCF_056404395.1 Rhizobacter sp. P2_D12
CGCCTGCACCGGCCCCGACGCCCGCCCCGGCACCGGCGCCCACGCCGGCTCCCGCACCCGCCCCGGCCCCCGCGCCGTCGAACTGCGCGGCGTGGACCGAAGGCATCACCTACAACGCCGGCCAGGTCGTCAGCTACCAGGGCAAGCAGTACAAGGCCCTGGTGACGCACACCGCGTTCGCCGGCGCCAACTGGAACCCGGCCGCCACGCCGACGCTGTGGACGCCGACCTCCGGCGCCTGYGGCCCGTCGCCGGCTCCGTCGCCCGCACCGGCTCCGGCCCCCGCACCGTCCCCGGCGCCGTCGCCCGCACCCGCCCCGGCACCCGCCCCGGCCCCGGGCGGCACGCTGACGCTGCCTGAAGCGCTGAAGGCCGTGCAGACCAAGCGCGTCTACGTCGGCTACTACCCGACCTGGAGCGACAACTGGTTCGACGCCACCGGCAAGAGCGCCAACGACGTCTACAAGGCCAGCAAGTTCGCCCGCGTGCCGGCCACCTACACGCACGTGATGGTGGCGTTCGCCGACCCCAACTTCTCGTGGGCCGGCATCAACACCAACAGCTTCTCGGGCACCGGCATCACGTTCAACGCGACGCCCAAGGACATCAAGGCGGCGATCGACGTGCTGCACCAGCGCAACCAGAAGGTGGTCCTGGCGGTGGGCGGCGCGACCTACGGCAACTGGGGCCCGATCGCGGCGGAAGGCGCGGCCGGCAGCGGCCCGATCATCAACGCGCTGGCCAGGATCCAGACCGAGATGGGCTTCGACGGCCTGGATGTCGACTACGAAGTCGATGAGAACGTCGACCGCTACGCCAACTCGATCAAGGCGCTGCGCGCCGCGGTCGACAAGGCCGGTGGCGGGCGCATCCTGACGCTGGCCGGCTGGTCCACCGGTGCGGACTGCACCGCCGGCACCACGGCCGACCCGAAATGCGCCGGCAAGATGTCGTACTGGGGCGGCAGCGCCGGCCGCGAGCGCGGCGTGGTGCTGAAGTACCCGGCGGTCGGCAACATGCTCGACATGGTCAACGTGATGAGCTACGACGCCCGCTTCGAGCACTACGACGGCGTGGTCGGCTACAACGAGTACCGCAACCTGTTCCCGAGCAAGACCATCGTGTCGATCGGCCTCGAGCCGTCGCCCGAGGGCTGGGCCGGCGGCATGCTGGTGGTCAACGATGCCGACGCGCAGTGCACCGGCTCGCGCATCCTGCAGGACCAGTACAACGCCAACCTGAACCTGCCGTACTCGGTGGCGCGCTTCACCAGCGCGGTCGCCAACGGCACGTCGGCGAACCGCAACGCACGCGACGGGGCCATGCTGTGGGCCATCATCAAGACGGGCGGCGGTGCGTGCGGGAGCGCGCAGCTGGCGACGCCGGGCACCGCGGGAACGAAGGTGGGCAACACCTTCGGCCTGCCGGTCGACCCGCTGCTGCAGTCGTCGGACTGGAAGTGACGCCTTGATCCCCGGATCGGCATCCGGGCTACGCGACGTAGCCCGGGTGCCAACCCGGGTTCCACCTACACACCCCAGGGAGTTCCAACATGCGTTCCACCCGCTACCAACTCGCCCGCCTGCCGCTCGCCGTCGCGATCAGCAGCGCCTTCCTCGCCGCCTGCGGCGGCAATGACGGCAGCAATGCCACCGACAGCGCCGCCGAGAAGGAGAGCCCGCTGGCCGTCAAGGCCAGCACCGCCGGCACCGTGACGCTCGGCGGCGGCATCTACACCCTCGTCCATGCCAACAGCGGCAAGTGCATCGACGTGGCCGGTGCCAGCACCGACGACGGCGGCCGCCTGCAACTGGCCGGCTGCAACAAGAACGCCGCCCAGTCCTTCGAGCTGAGCGCCCTCGGCGGCGGCCTGTACAAGATGGTCAATGGCGGCAGCGGCAAGGCGATGGACGTCGCCGCCGCCTCCACCTCCGACGGCGCGGCCGTGCAGCAATGGGTCGACAACGGCACCAACGCACAGCGCTTCCGCATCGAGCACGCCGGCGGCGATCGCTTCAACATCGTCAATGCCGGCAGCGGCAAGTGCGTAGCCCCGGCCGGCGGCGCCGGCAGCGACGGCACGCCGCTGCAGCAGGACAGCTGCAGCACTGCCGGCGTCCAGCAGTTCCGCTTCCTGCCGCGCACCGGCAACGCGACCAGCGCCGTGGCCGTCGGCGTCTACGAGGTCAAGTCGGTCGAATCCGGCCTGTGCCTCGACATCGAAGGCGCCAGCACCGCCAACGGCGCGAAGGCCCAGCAAAGCAACTGCGCCGACGTCGCCTCGCAGCGCTTCGAACTGCGCGCCGACACCGGCGGCAGCTACCGCCTGGTCAATGCCGGCAGCGGCAAATCGCTGGACGTGACCGACGTGTCGACCGCCAACGGCGCGCTGATCCAGCAATGGGCCGCGTCGACCGGCGACAACCAGCGTTTCCTGATCACGCCCTCGGGCGCCGGCTACGCGATCAAGGCCCGCAACAGCAACAAGTGCGTGGACGTGAAGGACCACGGCACGACGCCCGGCACGCGCATCCAGCAATGGGATTGCGGCACCGGTGCCAACCAGCAGTGGAAGCTGACCGCCGTCGGCGCCCCGGCTCCGGCACCCGCGCCGGCACCCGCGCCTGCACCCGCCCCCGCGCCCGCACCGGCCCCCACGCC
>NZ_JBFUEB010000242.1:0-2649 GCF_056404395.1 Rhizobacter sp. P2_D12
CGGCGCAACTGCTGGCAACGCGCGCGACGATCGTCGTGCGTGACGGCGCCGGCAGCGTGATCGTTCAGGGCAGCCTGGATGCGGACGGCGAGTGCGAAGGCCGGTGGCCGTTTGCGGCCGTACCGGCGACCCATTTTCAACGGCACGGAGCGCGCTTCGATGTGATGCCCGTGCCTCCATCAACATAGTGCAGTTCCCGAATTCGCTCAAGGATCACGATGTTAGGTTCACTGTTCAGGAATCCCCTGCGACGCCCGCCACGGCAGGACGCGTTCGACGCGACCATGCTCGGCAGCGTGGCGATCGCGTTGCCGGCGCCATCGGGCATCACCATTCCTGCGCCGTGCGCCGCCGTGCTGGTCGACCGTGGTGGCCGCAGCCGGCGCCTGGCGGCCGGCAGCCGCATCGCGGCGCTGGAAGGGGAAACCGCCTGGTGCGTCCATCCGGGGCCGTACTCCTGTGACCTCGTCCCGTTTGCCGGCGCGCCCGAGATCGGCCTGCGCGTGAGCTTTGCCGTCGACGCCAGCGATCCGCGCGCCACGCACCAGCGGTTCGACCTGTTCCTGGCCAGTGAGGCGGGTAGTGCGGTAGAGCTCGCGGGCTTCGGCGCGCTGGCGCAAACGGCGCTGCAGCGCGAGCTGGCCCAGGGCAACCTCGATCTGCCGCCCTGCACGACGCTCGAAGAATGGAACACGTTCCGGTCCGGGTTCAACCAGTTGATGTACACGCGTTTCGGCGTGACGGTCGACGATTGCGTGCCGGTCGACCTTGGCGCGGCGCACGATTACCCGGCGCTGCTCGAAGCACGGCTGGCGGCGCAGGCCGTACCCGTGACGGCGGCAGCATCGGCCGAACCAACGGCTGCGTCGACGGCAGAAGCGTTCGTGCCGGCCTGCGAAGATGCCCGCGCCTTGCGCCGTCTGTTCCTCGAGTTGCCGTGCCTGATGTGCGCGGTGCGCATGGCGGTGCTGCCGGCCGACCAGGGCCGCTTCCGCCAGCACCAGGAGCTGCTGCGCCGGCTCGATCTGGTCAGCCTGTCGGTCGGCACGATGCCGGCGCTCGAACTGGCTGCGCCCGGCCGGCCGCTGGCGCCCGAGGAGCAGCTGCGCCGCGCGCGCCACAGCCGCCGCGCCGCCGCCGCGCTCGACGAAGCCTGGGCACTGCTGGCGCGCATGAAGGTTGCCGGCGAAGGGCCGCTCGACGTGCTGTTCGATGAAGCCGACCGCATCGTCGCCAATCTCGAAACCGAGACTGGTGCGCGCCGCGTCACGCACGTGCAGGACGAGGTGGCGGCATGACGGCGCCCGTGCTTGAGGCGAGCTGCCGCAGCATGCTGCCCGACGGCAGCGTGGTTACCATCACCGCGACGCGCCGCCCGCGTGCGGGCCGCGCCGACGTCAAGTGCAGCGTGCCCGGTGCGCCCGCGCAGGGCGAACGGATGCAGCAGGTGGTGCGCCTGGCGCGCCATACCGAACCGCGTTACGACAGCCGCGACCAGGTGGTGCTCAGCGCCGACCGCGCGTTCGATCCGGCCTCGCGCGACTGGGAACTGGCCGCCGTGCTGGCCGACCGCATCGTGCGCGGCGTGTTTCAGGCGGCGCGACCCGTGGTCGCCAATGGCTGGTCCGACGCCTGGCACCTCGGGCGGATCGATGGCCGCGTGCTGGTCAATGTGCCCGACGGCGTGCTGGCAGGCGGCCCGGACGCCTTGCCGCATCTGGGCGCGCTGACCGGCCAGCCGGATCCGGTCGCAGCCACGGCCAGCGCGCGCGCGTGGTTCCCGCTGCACAGCGGCGGTGACCATGATGATCTCGGCTGGGTCGACGTGAGCGTGCGGCCACTGGCCGGCGCCATGGATTCTGACGACGATGCGATCAGCGTGCCCGACCTGGACGCGCTGCGCCAGGGCCAGGTGCGGGCCGTGCTGGCCGGCGCCCGCCACTTCGACGGTCGCGGTCAGGGGCAATGGAAAACGACGGTGCGCTTTGGCGAGACGGGGTTCTCGGGCGACTCGTACGGCCTGGCACTGGTGATGGCCGACCGTATCGCGCGCGGCCGCGAATTCATGGCGCGGGGCAGGGTGATCGCCACCGGCACGTCGAGCGCCTGGCATGCAGGCAAGGTCGAGACGGTGGACGCGCTGGCGCCGAAGTGCGCGCTGATCCTGCGCGAGGCGGGGCCGGGCGACCGCATCCTGCTGCCGAAGGCGTGGGAAAGCGCCCTGCCGCAGGGCATGCGCGAAGCGCTGCGCGCGCGCGGCGCGAGCTTGGCCTGTGTGGAGCGCATCGGCATCATTTGAGATCACGGGTTTTGACATCGCGGGTGTGCGCGAGCGCACTGCGGCCGCAGATCATGTGCTGCTAGAATTGGCAGGTTCGACAGCAGGTTGGCAGGCAGAAGGCAAGAGAGAAAACGGAGTCAGCTATGTTGCACATGTTCGGAGTAAACGGCGCCAGCTGCCCACGGTGCGAGCGCAGGAATGCAGTCGATGCACGCTACTGCGCGGGCTGCGGCGTGATCCTGGGCGCGCCGCRCAGCAAGCCGGTGCTGGTCGAGAACCGCTGGGTGCCGGCCCCCGATGAACTGGCCGTGTTCTTCGGCCTGCGCGAATTGTCCGGGCTGTTCGTCAAGACGCTGCGCGTGCCGGCC
>NZ_JBFUEB010000243.1:0-2625 GCF_056404395.1 Rhizobacter sp. P2_D12
GCGCCCGGCGGCGGCGTGGCCTCCATCGGCCGCCGCGGCCCGGCCTTGCGCGCCTGCCAGGCACCATGCGCCACCACGCCGGCCAGCACGACGCCGCCCAGTGCGGCCAGCGAGACGGTGAGCGTGCTCAATGGAGCCCCTCGTCGAATGGGTACATTCGCCAATCCCCCGAGGCGACGCCGGCCGGCTTGGGAGCGGCCCGGCGCTCGGCCGGCGACGAGCTTTCCATCAGGCGGCCTCGGCCAGGCTGACCGCGGCTTCCATGTCGACCGCCACGATGCGCGACACGCCCTGCTCCTGCATCGTCACGCCGATCAGCTGCTCGGCCATCTCCATCGCGATCTTGTTGTGGCTGATGAACAGGAACTGCGTGCCTTCGGACATCTGCTTCACCAGCTTGGCGTAGCGCTCGGTGTTGGCATCGTCCAGCGGTGCATCGACCTCGTCGAGCAGGCAGAACGGCGCCGGGTTCAGCTGGAAGATCGCGAACACCAGCGCGATCGCCGTCAGCGCCTTCTCGCCGCCCGACAGCAGGTGGATGGTGCTGTTCTTCTTGCCCGGGGGCTGGGCCATCACCTGCACCCCGGCGTCGAGGATCTCGTCGCCGGTCATCATCAGCTTGGCCTGGCCGCCGCCGAACAGGCTCGGGAACATGCGGCCGAAATGCTCGTTGACCTGGTTGAAGGTGCTGCCCAGCAGGTCGCGCGTCTCGAGGTCGATCTTGTGGATCGCGCCTTCCAGCGTGCTGATGGCCTCGTTCAGGTCGGCGTTCTGCGAATCGAGGAAGGTCTTGCGCTCGCGCGACGCGGTCAGCTCGTCGAGCGCCGCCAGGTTGACCGCGCCGAGCGCGTTGATGTCGCGGTTGATGCGGTCGATCTCGCCCTGCAGCCCGTACAGCTTGACGTTGTTGCCGGCGATGTTCTGCGCCAGCGCCTCGAGGTCGACCTCGGCCGCCGTCAACTGCTCCATGAACTGCGCACCGCCCAGCTGCGCCGCCTGCTCTTCGAGCTGCAGCTTGGTGATGCGGTCGCGCAGCGGCTGCAGGCTCTGCTCGTGCGCCATGCGCTGCTCGTCGGCACGGCGCAGGCGCAGCGTCAGGTCGTCGTACTCGCTGCGCTTGGCGCCCAAGGCGGCCTCGCGGTCGAGCCTGACGGCCAGCGCGTCCTCCAGGCCGACGTGGGCCGAGGCATCGGTGAGGCGCACCAGTTCTTCCTGCAGCTGCGCGGCCGACGCATCGTTCGACGCGACCTGCTGCAGCGCGGTCTCGATGCTGCGCTGCAGCTCGCCGCGCCGCGCCGCGAGCGCGCGCGACGCGAACTGCGCCTCCTGCGCCTGGCGCTCCAGCGCGCGCAGCTGCTCGCGCGCATCGGCCAGCTTGCGTTCGGCGGCGATCACGCCTTCTTCGAGCTCGGCATGGCGCTCCTGCGTGTTGCCGAGCTGGATGTCGAGCTCCTCGAAGCGCGCCTCGCCGGTGGCGCGGCGTTCGTCCAGCTCCTCGAGCTGCGCGTCGATCTCGGCCAGCTCGCCGTCGAGCTGCTCGCGCCGCGCGCTGGTCTGCTCGGCCTGCTGCGACAGGCGCAGCAGCTCGACGTGCAGCTGGTGCGCGCGGGTCTGCGTCTCGGCGGCCTCGCGGCGTGCGYCGACCAGGCGCTGCGACGCATCGGTGTAGGCCGCCTCGGCCCGCACCAGCGCGCTGCGCGATTCCTCGGCGATCAGCGTCTGCGCCTTCAGCTGGCGCTCCAGGTTCTCGATCTCCTGCGCGCGCGCCAGCATGCCGGCCTGCTCGGAATCGGGCGCGTAGAAGGCGACCGCGAACTGGCTGACCGCGTGGCCTTCGCGGGTCATGATGACCTCGCCGTGCGTGAGCTTCGCGCGCTCGGCCAGCGCCTCGTCGATGCTGGCGGCGGTGTAGACGCCTTCGAGCCAGTCGTTCAGCAGCGCCTTCAGGCCGGCCTGGTCGTGGTTGCCCAGGCGCAGCAGGTCGCTCAGCTTCGACAGCGTCTGGTGCGTGTTGGAGATCGCGGCCTGCGGCGGGGTGTAGAACGCGAGCTTGGCCGGCGGCGCGTCGCTCGCGAAGGCGCGCACCGTCTCGATGCGGCCGACCTCGAGTGCGTTGATGCGTTCGCGCAGCGCGGATTCGAGCGCGGTCTCCCAGCCGGGCTCGATGTGGATCTTGGTCCACAGGCCTTGCAGCCCCTCGAGGCCATGCTTGGCCAGCCAGGGCTTGAGCTTGCCTTCGGTCTGCACCTTCTCCTGCAGCGCGCGCAGCGCGTCGAGGCGGGCGCTCAGGTCGGCCTGCCGGCCGCCTTGCGCGTTGACCTGCTCCTGCGCGTCGCGCCGCGCCTCGTCGAGCGCCGGCACCTGCTCCTGCAGTTCGTGCAGGCGGGCATCGGCGACGCCTTGCAGCTCGTCGGCCGCGGCCGACTGCTGCTTCAGCCCGGCCAACCGCGCCAGGTCGGGCGAGGCCAGCTGGCGGCGCTCGGCGTCGAGCCGCTCGCGGCGGGCGTTGAACTGGCGGCGCTGGTCGTCGAGGTTGCGGCTCTCGGCGGCCAGCACCTGGATCTGCTGCTGCACGCTGCCGACGGCCGTGCGCTGCTCGTTGCTGCGCGCCTGCGCGGCCCGCAC
>NZ_JBFUEB010000244.1:0-2622 GCF_056404395.1 Rhizobacter sp. P2_D12
GTACGCGCCCAGGGTGAAGCCTGGCTGGGCGGCCCTGAAGACGCGCGTGTGGTCGAAGTCAAGGCCACCGGCGCGACCGAACGCTTCAACCCGGCCGCCTTCGGTTCGCCACTCGCAGGCAATATCAACTCGACCTTTACCGGCAGCGGCCGCGCGGGTGCCGACTGGCGCGGCGCGCTCGACCTCAAGGTGGTCGACTCGACGCTGGCCAGTTCGCCGTTCTGGGGCCATGCACGCCTGGCGGCCGACCGCCGCCACGTGTCCGACGCCAACGTCGACCTGCACGTGGGGCCGAACGTCATCGCCGCCACCGGCAGTTTTGGTGCCGCGCGCGATGCGCTCAACTGGCGCATCGATGCGCCGCAACTGGCCGCCTTCGGTCCCGAGTACGGCGGCGTGCTGCGCGGCTCGGGTGTCCTGTCCGGCACTGCCGACACGCCTTCGCTCACGGCGACCATCGCGGGCCAGAACCTGCGCGCCATGGGCACGCACACGGTGCGCTCACTCAAGGCCAGCGCCAACCTCGGTTCCGGCCGCGGTGCAAGCGACCCACTGGTGACCGATGTCGAGGTGCTCGACTACGTCAACGGCGACACCCGCGTGGCGTCCGTGCGCCTGAAAACCGACGGCACGCGCGGCGCACACACGCTGCGCCTGTCGGCGCTGGGCGACGCGTTCGATGCCAATGCCGAACTGCGTGGCGCCTTCTCGAAGGACACCTGGAGCGGCACGCTGGCTGCGCTGCAGAACCGTGGCCGCTATGCGATGAACCTGCAAAAGCCGGTGCCGTTGACGGTCAGCGGCGCACCGGGCGGCGGTTTCGCCGGCCTGGCCAGCCCCGAGCGCATCGCCTTCAACGGCGCCGTGATCGCCCTGCCGAACGGCAGCATCACGGTCGACGCGCTGACCAAGGACGGCCCGCGCTGGGCCAGCCGCGGCCATGCCGACAATGTCCCGCTGACCTACCTGGCGCAATTCTCGCCAGCACTGGCCGACAACGCGCGCGGCGACCTGACGCTGGGCGCGGCATGGTCGGTCGACATGCGCGCGCCACAGGCGCAAGGTGCCGCGCCTTCGCTGGCCGGTAATGTGCGCGTGTTCCGCGAAAAGGGCGACGCCATCGTCGGTGGCGACACGCCCGTGCCGCTCGGCCTGCGCCAGCTCGAAGCACGCGCCGAAGTGGTGGGCAGCAGCCTGCGCGTGAACCTGGACCTGGACGGTGCCCGCACCGGCGTGGCCAAGATCGACGCCAATGCGCAGATGATCAACGGYCGCCTGGAGAGCGCCAGCCCGCTGCGCATGACGGCCAACGCCAATATCCAGTCGATCGCCTGGCTTGCAGCGCTGGCCGGCCAGCCGGGCCTGGAACTCGACGGCGCGCTGCGCGTGGCGATGACGGGTGGCGGCACCATCGGCAAGCCGAGCCTGAACGGCAATCTCGATGGCGACAAGCTGGGCGTGCGCTGGGCCGAACAGGGCGTGAACCTGCGTAACGGCGAACTGCGCGCGCTGCTTGGCGGCGACCAGCTGCGCATCGAGAAGCTGTCGTTCCAGGGCCGCCAGGGCGGCGCCGCCGCCAGCGGCTACGTGCGCTTTGCCGATGGCGCGCCGACGATGGACATTCGCCTGAACATGGACAGGCTCGAAGCCCTGTCGCGCCCGGACCGCACCGTGATCCTGAGCGGCCAGGCATCGCTCGTGCGCGACGCCAGCCGCTTCGCACTGGAAGGCAAAATCCGCGCCGACCGCGCCCTGATCGAATTCGCGCCGCAAGGCACGCCGACGATCTCGGACGACGTCATCGTGCTGGGCCGCGGCACCACCAAGCCAACGCCAAAAACCAATGAGAAGGAAGTGCCGCTGACGGTGGACCTGGCGGCCGACCTGGGCGACGACTTCCACATCCGCGCGATGGGCATCGACGCCTACCTGGCCGGCACCGCCCGCGTGCGCATGACGGGCAGCGGCCAGCCGCGCATCAATGGCACCATCCGCGCGCTGAACGGCACCTACGCCGCGTATGGCCAGAACCTGTCGATCGAACGCGCCGTGATGACCTTCAGCGGCCCGTACGACAACCCGTCGCTCGACATCCTCGCGGTGCGCAAGCGCCCCGAGGGCGAGCAGCTGTCCGAGACCAACGTCGAAGCCGGCGTGCAGGTCCGCGGCACGGCGCAATCGCCGACGGCGCGCCTGGTATCGACGCCGAACGTGTCCGACAGCGACAAGCTGTCGTGGCTCGTGCTCGGCCAGGGCATGGAAGCGGCCAGCGGCGACCAGAAAGGCGTGCTGACAGCAGCTGCCAGCGCCCTGCTGGGCGGCAGCGGCGGCACCGGCGGCATCCAGTCCAAGATCGCCAACTCGCTGGGCGTGGATGAACTGGGCCTGAAACAGGGCGCCGGCGGCGGCAGCGGTTCGGGACTGGAAAGCACCGTGGTCACGGTCGGCAAGCGCATCTCGCAGCGCGCTTACCTGAGCTTCGAGCAAGGCACCAGTACCGCATCGAGCCTGGTGCGCCTGCGCTACAAGCTCACGCCGCGTATCTCGCTGCAGTTCCAGACCGGGACCAACAGCGCGCTTGATATCCTCTACTCGTGGGCGTTTGACTGATCTGGTCTAGAC
>NZ_JBFUEB010000245.1:0-2616 GCF_056404395.1 Rhizobacter sp. P2_D12
GTCCGCTCCGTCCGCTCCTACTGTTTGTATGCACACGGTTTCAGGATCTATTTCACTCCCCTCCCGGGGTTCTTTTCGCCTTTCCCTCACGGTACTGGTTCACTATCGGTCGATTACGAGTATTTAGCCTTGGAGGATGGTCCCCCCATGTTCAGACAGGATTTCTCGTGTCCCGCCCTACTTGTCGTATGCTTAGTACCACCGTTCRRATTTCGTGTAAGGGGCTATCACCCTCTATGGCGYYTATTTCCAGARGCTTCCACTATCCRATCGACTATCACATACAGGCTCATCCCATTTCGCTCGCCACTACTTTGGGAATCTCGGTTGATTTCTTTTCCTGCAGCTACTTAGATGTTTCAGTTCGCCGCGTTCGCTTTGCATACCTATGTATTCAGTATGCAATGACCTATAAAGGCCGGGTTTCCCCATTCGGAAATCTGCGGATCAAAGCTCGTTTGCTAGCTCCCCGCAGCTTATCGCAAGCTACTACGTCCTTCATCGCCTGTAATCGCCAAGGCATCCACCATGTGCACTTATTCGCTTGTCCCTATAACGTTGGCCTCTGCTGACAACAGAGATCGTCACAGGTACAAGAGTACAGCTGTGTTGCAATGATACAAATACTACTACCCAAGCACATGCTGTCGCATGYGCTTAAAAACTTTACTTCTTCCAGATTGTTAAAGAACGAAAAAACAGTGATCTCGAAAAGACCAAACCTAAACCGCGTTGGCGTATTCGCCAGGCTTACGTTTGAACTTTTACCATTTAAATGGTGGAGGATGACGGGATCGAACCGACGACCCCCTGCTTGCAAAGCAGGTGCTCTCCCAGCTGAGCTAATCCCCCATTCAGGTGATGCTTAGTGCTGATTGGTAGGGCTGGTTGGACTCGAACCAACGACCCCCGCGTTATCAACACGGTGCTCTAACCAGCTGAGCTACAGCCCCGATAAAACTGTTCTTTACTATTCAACAGTCGATAAGCGTGGACGCTTGATRATGAAACTTCTCAGTTTCGYGGTGCTACTCTAGAAAGGAGGTGATCCAGCCGCACCTTCCGATACGGCTACCTTGTTACGACTTCACCCCAGTCACGAATCCTACCGTGGTAAGCGCCCTCCTTGCGGTTAAGCTACCTACTTCTGGTAAAACCCGCTCCCATGGTGTGACGGGCGGTGTGTACAAGACCCGGGAACGTATTCACCGCGACATGCTGATCCGCGATTACTAGCGATTCCAACTTCACGCAGTCGAGTTGCAGACTGCGATCCGGACTACGATACACTTTCTGGGATTAGCTCCCCCTCGCGGGTTGGCGGCCCTCTGTATGTACCATTGTATGACGTGTGAAGCCCTACCCATAAGGGCCATGAGGACTTGACGTCATCCCCACCTTCCTCCGGTTTGTCACCGGCAGTCTCATTAGAGTGCTCAACTRAATGTAGCAACTAATGACAAGGGTTGCGCTCGTTGCGGGACTTAACCCAACATCTCACGACACGAGCTGACGACAGCCATGCAGCACCTGTGTTACGGYTCTCTTTCGAGCACARCCAAATCTCTTCGGYCTTCCGTACATGTCAAGGGTAGGTAAGGTTTTTCGCGTTGCATCGAATTAATCCACATCATCCACCGCTTGTGCGGGTCCCCGTCAATTCCTTTGAGTTTTAATCTTGCGACCGTACTCCCCAGGCGGTCTACTTCACGCGTTAGCTGCGTTACCAAGTTAATTAAAACCCGACAACTAGTAGACATCGTTTAGGGCGTGGACTACCAGGGTATCTAATCCTGTTTGCTCCCCACGCTTTCGTGCATGAGCGTCAATCTTGACCCAGGGGGCTGCCTTCGCCATCGGTGTTCCTCCACATCTCTACGCATTTCACTGCTACACGTGGAATTCTACCCCCCTCTGCCAGATTCTAGCCTTGCAGTCTCCAACGCAATTCCCAGGTTGAGCCCGGGGATTTCACGTCAGACTTACAAAACCGCCTGCGCACGCTTTACGCCCAGTAATTCCGATTAACGCTTGCACCCTACGTATTACCGCGGCTGCTGGCACGTAGTTAGCCGGTGCTTATTCTTCAGGTACCGTCATTAGCKCAGGRTATTAGCCYWMACCGTTTCTTCCCTGACAAAAGAGCTTTACAACCCGAAGGCCTTCTTCACTCACGCGGCATTGCTGGATCAGGCTTTCGCCCATTGTCCAAAATTCCCCACTGCTGCCTCCCGTAGGAGTCTGGACCGTGTCTCAGTTCCAGTGTGGCTGGTCGTCCTCTCAGACCAGCTACTGATCGTRGCCTTGGTGAGCCTTTACCTCACCAACTAGCTAATCAGATATCGGCCGCTCCAGGAGCACAAGGTCCGAAGATCCCCTGCTTTCATCCTTAGATCGTATGCGGTATTAGCGTAACTTTCGCTACGTTATCCCCCACTCTTGGGTACGTTCCGATATATTACTCACCCGTTCGCCACTCGCCGCCAGGTTGCCCCGCGCTGCCGTTCGACTTGCATGTGTAAAGCATGCCGCCAGCGTTCAATCTGAGCCAGGATCAAACTCTTCAGTTCAATCTCTGTTTGTTGGCATTTCTGCCACCCTACATTGCTGCAGGGG
>NZ_JBFUEB010000246.1:0-2598 GCF_056404395.1 Rhizobacter sp. P2_D12
TGCTGGCCGATACGCGACGTGAGGCTGCCGCACGACTGTCCGCTGTGCGAGCTGCTGCGGGGCAACCCGATCGTGCCGCTGCGCGGGGTCAAGAAGGAGTTCGTGGACACCGGGCTGCGCGTGGGGCGCCTGCCGCTGACGCTGACCTACGACAGCACCGGGCGGGTGCCGGGCGTGCATCGCGAGGCCGCGGCGGCGACGCTGCGCCCGGGCCTGGGCGAGCTGTGGTTCAGCAGCCTGCACCGGCGCATTGCCTCGCAAGCCAACGCCAACGTGGTGGTGCAGCGCGGCGATGGCCGGGCACAGTCCTTCCAGGCGCAGGGCACCGGCGTGTTCGCCCCGGTGGCCGGGCGCACCGACCGGYTGACCGCCGACCAGRCCACCTGGCAGTACTTCAACGCCCAGGACAACAGCCGCGAGYTGTACGACCTGGACGGCAACCTGGTGTGGATCGCGTGGAGCGACGGCGCGCGCGTGAACTTCACGTACAGCACCGCGAGCTGGGCCACGCTGGGCAGCGAGGGCCAGGCCATCGCATTGACCGGCACGAACCGGGTGCGCTTCGGTGCAGGCACGCGCTGGGTCGAGAAGACGGTGAACGGCGGCTTTGCGTGCACGAGCTTCTTCTTCGGCTACAACCCGGACCGCCAGGCGAGCAAGACCTGCCAGGTCGCCACCATGACCCCGGCCGATGCGCCGGCCGGCGGCCTGCTGCTGAGCGCGCAGGACGACCGGGGCCGCCGCATCTCGTTCCGCTACGACATCCAGGGSCGCATCGCGCGCATCGAGGACACGGCCGGCCAGGCCATCGTGCTGGCCTACGACACCCAGGGGAACCTGSAGACGGTGAGCTGGCCGGACGGGCGGGTGCGGCGCTTCGTGTACGAGAACGGCGCATTCCCCTGGGCACTGACCGGCGTGGTGGAYGAGCGCGAGGCGCGSTACTCGACCTTCGGCTACAACGCGTACGGCCTGGCGGTGAGCACCGAGCTGGCCGGYGGGGTCAACCGCTACGAGGCGAGCTACGGCAGTGCGCCAGGGGTGGGGATGTCGGAGACCTAYGACCTGTCGCAGCAGGTGATCATCCGCACCCACTCGTGGGCGGCRCCGCAGGGGACGGAGCTGTCGAACCCGAACGGGTCGCGCTCGGCGGTGGGAGCGGCGAGCGTGGACGGCAAGACCTACCTGTCGGGGCAGAGCCAGGCGGCGGGRGCCGGGTGTGCGGCGAGCACGAGCGGGCAGGTGCTGGATGCGAACGGCAACCCGGCGAGCCGGGATGRCTTCAACGGCACGCGCAGCTGCTACGTGCACGACGCGAGCCGCTTCCTGCAGACCGACCTGATCGAGGGSCTGRSSCAGAGCGCGAGCTGCRCGRCGGTGACGCCSGCRGGRGCSASSCTGCCGGCCGGCGCMAGGCGAACCACGACGCAGTGGCACCCGGACTGGACCATYGCGACGAAGGTGGCCACGCCGAGGCAGATCACGACCAGCGTSTACAACGGSCAGCCGGATCCGTTCAACGGCAACGCCGCGGCCAACTGCGTGCCGGCAGGAACGCAGCTGCCGGACGGCAAGCCGCTGGCGCTGCTGTGCAAGCGCGGCGAGCAGGTCACGACCGATTTGGACGGGCACCTGGGCTTCGCGGCCAGCCTGCAACCCGGGGCAGCCACCCGCATCAGCACGTGGACGTACAACGAGCGGGGCCAGGTGCTCACCAGCACGGGCCCGCGCAGCGGCGACACGAGCACGAACACCTACTACGCCGAGGCGACCGCGGACCACATGGTCGGGGACCTCGCAACAACCACTGATGCGGCCGGCAAGACCACGACCTACGACAAGTACAACAAGCTGGGCCGGCTGCTGCAGAGCACCGACGCCGACGGCGTGGTGACGGTGAACACCTACGACCTGAGGCAGCGGCTGCTGAGCACCACGGTCGGCGCGGAGACCACGACCTACACCTACGACSCGGTCGGCCAACTGCTGCAGGTGACCGGCCACGACGGCAGCTGGGTCGGCTACGAGTACGACGACGCGCACCGCCAGGTCGCGGTGACGGACGACGAAGGCAACCGCATCGCGTACCAACTCGACAACGCCGGCAAGCAGACCGGCCAGACGGTGAAGGACCCCGCCGGCAGCTTGAGACGCAACGTGGCGCGCCTGATGGAYGCGCTGGGCCGCACGCAACAGGGCACGGGACGGGAGTGAGAACAATGAAAACACTGCACCCCCTCGCGCTCGCCTGCGCACTGCTGGCCCACGCTGCCACTGCCCAGACGCTGCCGCCTCCGCCGGTCTCGCCGACACCGATCACCCAGTATGAATACGATGCCCAGGGCAGTGTCACCAAGATCATCCGTGGCGCCGGCACGCTGAACCTGGAGACCAAGCTCAGCTACGACCCGCTGTCGCGGGTGAAGGATCACACCGACCCGAAGCTGGGCAAGACGCAGTTCCAGTACGACGGCGCAGACCGCACGACCCAGGTCACCGACCCGAGGAACCTGGTCACCCAGTACCCGCGCGACGGCTTCGGCAACGCCACGCAGTTGATCAGCCCCGACACCGGCATCTCGAACCAGACCTATGACG
>NZ_JBFUEB010000247.1:0-2527 GCF_056404395.1 Rhizobacter sp. P2_D12
CGACGATGCCACCGCGCGCGCCGTCGGTGCGCACCTGGTCGCGCGCGCCGAGCGCGAACGCAAGACGGTAACGATCCAGGTCACGCGTGGCGACACCGTATTGTTCAGGCAGGCGATGCCGGGCGCGTCGCCCGATCACGCCGACTGGATCCGCCGCAAGAACAACCTGGTCGGGCACACCGGCCACAGCTCGTTCTATACCCACAACGAAGTGCGCCAAGGCGGCGGCGACCATGATGCGCTGCCGGGCCTGGACATGCGCGATTATGCGGCCCACGGCGGGGCCTTCCCCGTGATCGTGCGCGGCCAGGGCGTGGTCGGCACGGTGACTGTGTCCGGGTTGCCGGGGCCGGACGACCATGCGCTGGTGGTCGCGGCGCTGAAGGACTACCTGAAGCCCGCAGCGCCCTGACGGGCGGGCATTCCCGCCAGCAGTGACGTGAGCTGGCGCATGTCGGCCGGCTTCACTAGATAATGATCGAACCCGGCCTGGGCCGCCGCCTGGCGGTCGGCATCGCTGCCGTAACCGGTCAGCGCAATCAGCAACGGTGCGGCATCGCCCATGTCGGCCTTGATGCGGCGCGCCAGCTCGCGCCCGTCCATCTCGGGCAGGCCGACGTCAAGGATGCAGGCGTCCGGCCGCGCTGCCAGAATCCACTGCAGGGCCGCGCGCGACGCGTGTTCGACCTGCACCCGGTGGCCATCCGCTTCGAGCAGCAGCGCCAGCGAGGTCGCGGCATCGGCATTGTCGTCCACCACCAGAACATGGCGGGCCGCACTGCGCTGCGCATGTTCAGCAGCCGGGGCCGCGACGGATGGCGCGGCCTGGTCKCTGCTGCGCGGCAGGATGACCGTGAACGTGCTGCCCCGGCCCGGCCCGGCGCTGTCGGCGCGCACCTGGCCGCCATGCAGCTCGACCAGGTTCTTCACCAGCGCCAGCCCCACGCCCAGACCGCCCTGGGCCCGGTCGGGCGTGCGCTGCGCCTGGGTGAACAGGCCAAACACGTCGGGCAGCAGCGCAGGCGGGATGCCCATGCCGTTGTCCTGCACCGTCAGCACGGCGACGGCGCCCGTCACGCGCAGCGACACCACCAGGCTGCCACGTTCGGGCGTGTATTTCGCCGCATTGTTGATCAGATTTGCCAGCACCTGGATCAGGCGCTTGGCGTCGCCGTCCACCGGCACGGGGGTTGCGGGCAGCTCGGTGCGCAGACTGTGGCGTTTCAGTTCGATCAGCGGCTGCACCTGTTCCAGCGCCGCCGTCACCAGCTGACGCAGGTCGAGCGGCGCGCGATCGAGTTCGATCATGCCGCGCGTGACGCGCGAGACGTCCAGCAGATCGTCCACCAGATGAACCATGTGCTCGACCTGGCGCGTGATGATTTCGCTGGTGCGCCGCACCTGCCCCGGATCGGTCGCATACACGCTCTTGAGCAGGCGGGCGGCGGTGCTTATCGGCGCCAGCGGATTGCGCAGCTCGTGCGCCAGCATCGCCAAAAATTCATTCTTGCGCTCGTCCGCCAGGTGCAGCGCCTGCAGCGCCTCGTTGCGTTCGCGCTCGGTCAGGCTGCGCGTAACTTCCTGGCGGTACAACTGCCAGGCAAAGCGCCACACCACCGCGATCAGGATCACCAGCTGGCCCCAGACGAACAGCCAGATCATCGTGGTCAGGTCGATGTCGCGATTGGCCGAGCGCACTGCGCCGGTGGCGATCATGCCCAGCACGACCGGCGCCAGCACCAGCGGCAGCACCAACTGGCGCAGCGTGCGGCCGCCGGTGCTGGCGCCGGTCAGCGCGACGACCATGCCCTGGTCCGTGCGCAGCGACAGAATGGCGCCGCTGACAAGCACGAAGGCCAGCGCAGTGCGCAGCGAGGTGCCGCGCCCCGGCAGCAGCTGGTACAAAAAGGTGTCTTCGGCGGCGAAGCCCGCCAGTGTCAGCAGCGAAAACAGCGCGACGCCGGCAGCGAGCGCCTGCGCCAGGCCCACGGTGCGGCGCCCGCCAATCAGGTTCAGGCTGATGCCGAGTACGACGAACAGGCCCACCGTGAGCGGCGCCGGCAGGCTCCACACGTTCCCCGCAGCGCCCAGACCGAGCGACAGCGGCGCCGGCGCCCAACCGGCAAGGCGCATCGTCACGCCAGCCAGACCAAGCGCCAGGACCAGCAGCGCCGGCACGTGGCTCGCCCGCGCGGCAGCCGGCGCCGCACGCAGCATCAGCAGCAGGCTGACGGCGGCGCAGGCGAAGCCGAGCGCACTGTAAGGGTACATTTGCGGCTGGCCGGGCGCCGCGCCGATCAGGAATGGCGCGTGCCATGCCCAGCCGGCGACCGTTGCAGCGGCAATCAGCAGGCAGGCAATGGCAGCGCCAGCCGGGATGGCGCGGGAAACGGGAAACGTCATCATGAATCGCATGGGTTGTTCGAAGCGCCCCCGCAGATAGTCACCGGGACGAGCCCGACATCGTACCAGCCCCCGCATCGAACACGGACGACCACCTGCAAGCCGGCTTTACGCCGCTTTACAT
>NZ_JBFUEB010000248.1:0-2396 GCF_056404395.1 Rhizobacter sp. P2_D12
GAGTGGCCCGAATCCGCCTACAACGGCGACTACATCGCCGAAATCGCCGCCGACTTCCTGGCCAAAAAAACCGTCTCGGCCAGCGATGGCGAGCCGGCCACCGCCAGCGGCGACGTAAACGACCTCGAATCGATCCGCCGCTTCGCCGTGACCTACCTGCGCAACGAGCAGGACCAGGATCTGCAGGCTTTCGGCGTCAAGTTCGACAACTACTACCTCGAGTCGTCGCTGTACGCCGACGRCAAGGTCGACACCGCCGTCAAGACGCTGGTCGACTCGGGCAAGACCTATGAAGACGGCGGCGCGCTGTGGCTCAAGACCACCGACTACGGCGACGACAAGGACCGCGTGATGCGCAAGTCCGACGGCACCTATACGTACTTCGTGCCGGACGTKGCGTACCACATCCAGAAATTCCGCCGCGGTTTCGACCAGGCGATCAACATCCAGGGCAGTGACCACCACGGCACGATCGCGCGCGTGCGCGCCGGCCTGCAGGCCGTGGACATCGGCATCCCGCAAGGCTATCCCGACTACGTGCTGCACAAGATGGTCACCGTGATGAAGGACGGTGAAGAGGTCAAGATTTCCAAGCGCGCCGGCTCGTACGTCACCGTGCGCGACCTGATCGATTGGTCGGGCGCGGGCGACGTCACGCGTGGCCGCGATGCGGTGCGCTTCTTCCTCATCTCGCGCAAGGCCGACACCGAGTTCGTGTTCGACGTGAACGTCGCGCTCGAAACGAGCGACGAGAACCCGGTGTACTACGTCCAGTACGCCCACGCGCGCATCTGCTCGGCGCTGGCCAACTGGGGCGGCGATGTCGCTTCGCTCGCCGGCGTCGACCTGGCGCCACTGACCTCGCCGAAGGAATTCGAACTGCTGGCCAAGCTGGCGTCGTACCCTGAAGTGCTCGAGCGCGCCTTGGCCGAACTGGGCCCGCACCAGGTGGCGTTCTACCTGCGCGAACTGGCCGGCGACCTGCACAGCTACTACTTCGCGCACAAGTGGCTGCTGGACGACGACGAGCCGCTCAAGCTGGCCCGCCTCGCGCTGGCCGCCGCCACGCGCCAGGTACTGCGCAACGGCCTCGCGCTGATCGGCGTCTCGGCGCCGGACAAAATGTAATCACTGCATCCCACTGCCCAACCAGAAAGCGTCATGACCGCCATTCGATCCTTCTCGCCCCTCCGCCAGCGCGGCAGCACCCTGACGGGCATCATCATCGGCCTGATCATGGGGTTGGGCATCGCAGTGGCGGTCGCCCTCGTGATCACCAAGGGCGCCTCGCCCTTCACCGACCGCTCCAACAAGATGGGGCGCCCGGCCGACCTCGAGCCGAGCCAGGCCAACGATCCGAACAAGCCGCTGTACGGCACCCGTACGCCAGTGCGCGAGACGCCCAAGCCGGCGCCARCTGCACCGGCTGCCGCACCGGCCGCACCCGCAGCACCGGCTGCAGCGCCGGCGGACGCCGATCCACTGGGCGCCGCGATCGCCGGCATGCAGGCGCCGCGCCGCGCACCGGCGCCATCGCCGGCGCCCGTCAACACGGTCGCTGCAGCGCCGGCGGCTGCCGCCGTCACCGACGGCTACATCTATTACCTGCAAGCGGGCGCGTTCCGTGAAATGTCGGATGCTGAAAACACCCGCGCCAAGCTGGCGCTGCTGGGCTTCGAGGCCGCGATCACCGACCGCAGCACCGACAGCGGCGTGCTGCACCGTGTGCGCGTCGGCCCGTTCACGCAGGTCGAAGGCGTCAACCGCGCGCGCGCCAAGCTGCTCGACAGCGGCATCGACGTCGCCATCGTGCGCAACCAGCGCTGATCCGGCATGTCGCTGCCGGCGAAGCGCGTCTTCATCACCGGCGCCTCGAGCGGCATCGGCGCCGCGCTGGCGCGCGAGTATGCCGCGCGTGGCGCGACGCTGGGCCTCCTGGGCCGGCGGCGCGACGCGCTCGACCAACTGCGTCAATCGCTGCCTGACTCCTCGCGCCACCAGGTGTATGCGGTCGACGTGCTCGATCGCGCGGCCCTTGCCACCGCAGCGCAGGACTTCATCACCATGAACGGCGGCGCCGACATCGTCATCGCCTGCGCCGGCATTTCGCAGGGCACGCTGACCGAACAGGCCGACGATCTGGCCGTGTTCGACGCCGTCTTTGCCACCAATATGAATGCCACGGTGGCGACGTTCGCACCGTTCATCGCCGCCATGAAAACCCAATCGACGCCGTGCCGCCTGGTCGGCATCGGCAGCGTGGCCGGCATTCGCGGCATGCGCGGCGCCGGCGCCTACTGCGCCAGCAAGGCCGCGCTGCACAGCTATTGCGAGGCGCTGCGCGTGGAACTGCGGCCGTCGAACATTCGCGTGGTAACCATCGCCCCCGGCTACAT
>NZ_JBFUEB010000249.1:0-2296 GCF_056404395.1 Rhizobacter sp. P2_D12
GGCGTCGGAAGAGCAGTCGTCGGGGGTGAGCCAGATCAACGCGGCGGTGAGCCAGCTGAGCCAGACGACGCAGCAGAACGCGTCGAGCTCGGAGGAACTGGCGGCCACCTCGGAAGAGATGAGCAGCCAGGCCGAGCAGCTGCAGCAGACCATGTCGTTCTTCAAGCTGTCGGCGCAGGCCGGCACGCCGGTCGCGAGGGCCTCGGGCACGCCGCCCAGCCGGCCGGCCGCGTCGCGCGGCGCCAAGCCGGCCAAGCGCGCCGGCGGTGGCAGCGGCGGCTTCAACCTGGCGGGCGGCATGGCCTTCGCCGGCGCGGGTGAAGGCCCGGACGAGTCGCAGTTTTCGCGCTTCTGAACGCCCCTGGCCCTTCGAACATTCCCGAAGCAAGGAACCCTGCGATGAACGCACTGGTCCAGACCCATCGCGCGCCGGCCCACGCCGCCGCGCAAGCCGCTGCTGCCGAGCCGGCGCAGTACCTGACCTTCATGCTGGCCGGCGAGATGTTCGCGATCGGCATCCTGGCCATCAAGGAAATCATCGAGTACCACAGCCTGACCGAGGTGCCGATGATGCCGGACTGCGTGCGCGGCGTGATCAACCTGCGCGGTGCGGTGGTGCCGGTGATGGACCTGCTCGCGCGCTTCGGCCGCGCGCCGAGCCCGGTCACCAAGCGCACCTGCATCGTGATCGTCGAGGTCGAGAGCGACGGCGAGCGCCAGGTGATCGGCGTCGTCGTCGACGCCGTCAGCGAGGTGCTGGACATCGCCCTCGCCGACATCGAGCCCGCGCCGGCCTTCGGCGCGCGCATCCGCACCGATTTCATCCACGGCATGGGCAAGGTGCGCGGCAAGTTCGTGATCCTGCTCAACGTCGACCACGTGCTGTCGCTCGGCGACCTGGGCACGCTGGCCGAAGCCTCCGAATCCCTCTAGGAAGACATTGACATGAACTGGTTCCTGCGCATGAAGCTGGCCCACAAGCTGCTGCTGAGCTTCCTGCTGTGCTCGGTGCTGACGGCCCTCGTCGGCGGCTACAGCCTGACCCGCCTGAGTCAACTCGGCGCGATGATCCACACGACCTACGTCGACAACGTGCTGCCGCTGCAGGACCTGGCCGAGGCCGAGGCACGGCTGACCGCGCATTCGCGCTCGTACGTGCGGCTGCCGGCCATGAAGGACCCGGCCGAGCTGAAGGAAACGATCAGGCGCGCCGCGACGCACCTGGACAAGTTCCACGTCGCGCTGAAGGCCTACCGTGCCACCACCCTGAGCGCCAAGGAACAGGCCCTGATGAAGGACCTGGACGAGCAACTGCCCGTCTACCTGGCGCAGAACGAGAAGGTCGCGCAGTTGGCGCTGGAAGGCAAGTTCGACCAGGCCTCCGACCAGAGCAACGGCCCGGCGCGCAAGGCGATTTCCGACATCGAGGCCACGATGGCCAAGGTGATCGAGGAGCTGGCGAGCCAGACCAAGGCCACCAACGAAGACGCCGAGAAGACGGTGTCGCAGACCTGGACGCTGATGCTGGCGCTGATCGGCATCTCGGTCGCGCTGGCGATCGGCCTCGGGCTGATGGTGACGCGCGTGATCTCGCGCCAGCTGGGCGGTGAACCCGACCATGCGGCGGCCCTGCTGCACAAGGTGGCGGCCGGCGACCTGTCGTCCGAGATCGCGCTGCGCCAGGGCGACGACAGCAGCATGCTGTTCGCGGTGAAGCAGATGGTGGCGCGCCTGAAGCAGGTGATCGAGGGCCAGCGCCACGTGGTGGCCGCGGCCAACCGCGGCGACTTCGGCGCGCGCGTCGAGCTCGACGGCCTGCAGGGCTTCCAGAAGGAGATGGGCGAGGGCCTGAACGCGCTGGTCACGACCACCGGCGACAGCATCGGCGACGTGGTGCAGGTGATGGGCGCGGTGTCCGAGGGCGACCTGACGCGCACCATCGAACGCGACTACGAAGGCGCCTTCGGCGAGATGAAGGAATACGTCAACAACACTGTGGCCAGGCTGTCGCAGGTGGTGACCGAGGTGAACAGCGGTGCCGAGGCGCTGGCGGGGGCATCGGAAGAGGTGAGCGCGACGGCGCAGTCGCTATCGCAGGCGTCGAGCGAGCAGGCGGCCGGGGTCGAGGAGACGAGCGCGTCGATCGAGCAGATGACGGCGTCGATCTCGCAGAACACCGAGAACGCGAAGGTGACCGACGGGATGGCCACGAAGGCGGCCAGCGAGGCCAGCGAAGGCGGCGAGGCGGTGAGGGCGACGGTGGCGGCGATGAAGCAGATCGCGCAGAAGATCGGGA
>NZ_JBFUEB010000250.1:0-2266 GCF_056404395.1 Rhizobacter sp. P2_D12
GAACCTGTCGCAGATCGTGCTCTCGGCACTGCTCGACACGGGACTCGAGCCGCGCCTGCTCGAACTGGAGCTCACCGAAGGCACGCTGATGGACGACGCGCGCGCCACGATGGTCACGCTCGAACGGCTGCGCAATATCGGCGTGCACCTGTCGATCGACGACTTCGGGACCGGGTACTCGTCGATGAATTACCTGAAGCGCTTCGATGTGCGCGCATTGAAAATCGACCGCAGCTTCATTTCGGGGCTGCCGCAGGATTCCGAAAACGCGGCCATCACGCGCGCGATCATCGCGATGGCGCACGGGCTCAAGATGGTCGTGGTGGCCGAAGGCGTCGAGACGGGCGAACAGCTCCTGCTGCTCGAAGAATACGGCTGCGATATGGTGCAGGGCTACTATCTCGGCCACCCGTCCGGCGCCGAGACGATCACCGAGCTGCTGCAGGTCGTGCAACTGGTGCTGCCGGCCAGGTAAGGCCGCAGCGCCAGTTGATTCACGGATGCAGGCGCAGCGTGTAGCGCGCCGCGCCCGGCAATAACGGCATCGGCTTGCCATCGACCCAGGCCCCATGCCCGGTCAGGAAAAACGGCGACAGCGGATGCCCGCTCTGCCCGCCCGGCATATTGTACAAACCCTCCTCTTCCCGGCCCGGCGACACGACCAGGCGTTCGGACTGGCCGAACTTCGGTCCTGCCACGCGCGGCATGTGCGCGTCGCCGGCCAGCTGGTCGGCCGGTGCGGCGAGCCAGGGCCGCAGCGCCGGCACCGCCATGCTGATCGGATGCGCGACGCCTGCCGTGTTGCGCTGGCCCCAGGTGGCTTGCGCCAGCGGCGTGCCGGCGTCCTGCAGCGCGGCGATCGCGCGGTCCACGGCGGCCAGTTGCAGCGCCTGCCAATCGGCGTGGCCCGGCGGCAGCCAGCCGGCAGGCCGGGCGTCGAACAGACGCGCCACCACAGCCGGCCAGCGCGCGCTGGCGCCGGCAGCGCTGGCCTTGGGGTCGAGGTCCTTCAGCGCCAGGTTGGCGCCGCCGTACAGCAGGTCGTGCAGCGCCCACATGAAGTCGCGCGCGAGGCGGTAGCCGACCGAATTCACACTGGCGCGGCCATCCCAGCTGGTCTCGAGCAGGCGCCGGAACTCGGCGCGCGCCGGATGCCCTGCCAGCGCCCCGGCGTCGAGCGCCCCCAGCGCGCGGTCGCGCCAGGCACCGATCAGGATCGCCCGGTCGTCCAACGCCGCGTCGAATGCGCGCCGCACGTCGGTCTGCGCGCCCAACGCCGCCAGGCCGTCGTGCAGCTGGTGGTTGCGCATGCCCAGGTCGTAGCCGCCGTCGCCCAGCAGCGCGTAACCGGCGCCCATCAACTGGCGGCTGTTGGCGGTGGTGAGCTGGCCATTGGCGGGATTGACCACGCGCGGGTGCGCCGCATAGGGCAGCGCGCCCGTCCAGGTGGGCGTTGCCGCATCCGGCGTCAGTGGAAAGGTGGTGTCGCCAGGGGCAGTCGTGCGCTGCGGCAGCAGGCCGGCGATCGTCCAGCCGATGTTGCCCTGCGCGTCGCCGGCCACGAAGTTCTGCGCCGGGATGCCATCGCTGGCCGCCGTCGCCAGCGCGGCATCGAGCGTGGCGCTGGATTCGAGTTTGAGATGCTGCATGTTCAGCGCCGCAGGATCGTGCGCGATCCAGTGCACGGCGTAGCTGCGGCCGGCGACCTCGCGGATCGGGCCAAGCGAAGTGTCGCGAACAACCATCCGTTCGGCCGGCGCGCCTTTCACCAGGATTGACTCGACGTGTTCCTGCGGCGTTTCCCACTGGCCCGCCACCTTGAACTGGCCCGGGCGCGCGGCATCGACACCCAGTTCGACCAGGTCCAGCGCATCGGCGTAGCTGTTGGTGAAGGCCCACGCCACCTGGCCATTGCTGCCGACGATGACCGAAGGCGGCGCGCCAGGCAGGCTCACGCCAGCGAGACGCCGTTGACCACCGGGCGCCGCCGGATCGGGAAAGCGCAGCGCCAGCCGGTACCAGATATTGGGCAGTTGCAGGCCAAGGTGCATGTCGTCGGCGACGATGGCCGCGCCGTTCGTGCTGCGGCTGCCGGCGAGCGCGTAGTTGTTGCTGCCGACCGAATCGGTCACGTCGAGGCCGGCCAGCTTGATGGGCGCATCCGGTGCGGTGGGCGCCCCGCCCCACCAGGCCGGCGCACGTGCGGGAATCGGGGCCGGCGCTGGCGGCGCGCCGCCGTCGAGCGTGGTGTCGAACACGGTCGCTT
>NZ_JBFUEB010000251.1:0-2190 GCF_056404395.1 Rhizobacter sp. P2_D12
GATGCGCGCATCGCAACGGCTGTCGTGGTCGATGGCGCGCTGCGGATCACGCCGCTGATGCCTGGCCAGACCACGGTCGCGCTCAGCAGCGCGAGCGACCCGTGGGCCGGAGCGAATCTGACCGTGGCCGTCGGCCCGCGCTTTGTCGAACCGACGGGCGCGCCGGCCAGCGCAGGTCTCGACCCGGCGCGCGGCGAGCGCGGCGTACCGCCCGACACGCTGCTCCGTCTGGCGCTGGCGCCCGGCGCGCAGCTGAGCGGCGAAGGCAGCATCCGGATCTGGCGCAAGCGCGATGGCGCGCTGGCCGGCGTGATCCGGCCCGGCGAGACCGTGAGCAGGATCGGCCCGGCGCCGCGCCAGCGCCTGGTACGCGAGCATCGGCTGCGCCTGGTCGACGGCCAGTTGCGCGCCCGCCTGCCACATGGCCTGGAGTACGATACCGAGTATGTCGCGGCGGCCGAGGCACGCCTGGTGCGCGGCGCCGACTTTACTGGCGCACGCTGGGCGTTTCGCACGACGCCGCACCGCCCGGTGGGCGACAGCGTGACGGTGGCCACCACCGGCCGCGCCCACTTCCGCACCGTGCAGGGTGCGCTCGATTACGCGATGGGCCTGCCACGCGCCATGCCGCTGACGGTGAACGTGCGCGACGGCGTCTATCCCGAACTGCTGTACCTGCGCGACAAGGACCGGCTTACCTTGCGCGGCGCCAGCCGCGAAGCGACGATCATCCGCGCCACCAACAGCGATACCCTCAATCCTGGCTCCGGCAGCGGCCAGGCATCGCAGGAGCCAGGGCTGCTGGGCGGGCGCGCGCTGTTTTTGGCCCAGGACAGCGACCTGCTCGAGATCCGCGACATCGCCCTGCACAACACCACACTGCGCAGCGACGGCCATTCTCCGCAGGCCGAGACGCTGTTTTTCAATAGCCTGGATGGGCGCCTGTCGGTGCGCAATGCGCACTTCGCCAGCGAGCAGGACACGCTCCAACTGAAGGGTTACGCGTGGATCTACAAATCGCTGGTCGAGGGCAATGTCGACTTCGTATGGGGGAACAACCGGGCCACCCTGTTCGAAGACAGCGAAATCCGCACGGTCGGCGACAGCGCGAATCCCGACAGCGGCGGCTACATCGTCCAGGCCCGCACCATCGGCCCGGCCGAGCCGGGCTTCGTCTTCCTGCGCTCGCGCCTGACCCGCGGCCCCGGGCCGGCGGGCAACCTGCCCCCGGACGGCAGCGCCTACCTGGCGCGCTCGCCGGGAACGGCGAACACTTGGGACCACGTCGCCTTCATCGAGTGCACCATCGGCCCGCACATCGCGGCCGACGGCTGGCTGCGCCGTCCGGCGCCCAATCCGCTGCAGGGTGGCTGGCGCGAATAYGGCAACCGCGCGCCGGATGGCCAGCCGCGCCACTACGGCGGCGCGGTGCTGGACGCTGCGCAGGCAGCGCGTTACCTGACCCGCGCCGCCGTGTTTGCCGGGAGCGGCTGGAACCCGCAGCCATGAACGCATAGCAACCACGATAACTATTTGCCGCACACCCTTGCCACATCAGGCCGGCCAAACTAAGAGTCGCTAGTTTTGGCAGAGCTGCCAATTATCCAGGACAAACCGACCGATGAAGATTACTCCAGCGCTGAATGAACCCGGCACCACCGAGCCGCGGCTGTACCGGGTCGTGGCGGCCAGGATCGAAGAACTGATCCGTGCGGAGAACATCCGCGGTGGCGAGCGCCTGCCGGCCGAGCGCGAGCTGGCGGCCAAGCTCGGGGTCAGCCGCACGTCGCTGCGCGAAGGGCTGATCGCGCTCGAACTGGGCGGCAAGGTCGAGGTGCGCGGCGGTTCGGGTGTCTATGTCAGTGAACAGGCGGCGCCGCAGGCAGTGGTGCCGACGGCCGGGCCGGGCCCGTTCGAAGTGCTGGCCGCGCGCCGCATGATCGAGGTCGAGGTTGYCGCGCTGGCGGCGAAGCACGCCAACGATTCGGCGATCGACGCCATCCTGCTCGCCGTGGAGGAGATGGAACAGCATCATGAAGACCGCAGCGCCAATGAAATGGCCGACCGCAATTTTCACCTGGCCATCGCGCGCGCGACCGGCAACAGCGCCATGGTCGGCGTCATCGAATACCTGTGGAGCCAGCGTGGTTCGCTGTGGCACAAGCTCAAGGAGCACTTCCAGACCGAGGA
>NZ_JBFUEB010000252.1:0-2112 GCF_056404395.1 Rhizobacter sp. P2_D12
GGCCAGGTACTGGCCGTGTTCGCGGATGAAACCGTGCGCGCCGATATCGCGGGCGCGCGCGCCGYGCTGCTCGAAGCAAAGGCCAATGCCCTGGAATCCAAGGCGAATGCCGACCGCGCGCGCGCGCTGGAAAGCTCCGGCGCCCTGAGCGCCCAGCAGGTCACGCAATACGTGACGGGCGAGCAGACCGGCGCCGCGCGCGTCCAGTCGGCCCAGGCCACGCTGACGCAGCAGCAGCTGCGCCTGAAGTACACGCAGGTGACGGCGCCCGACAGCGGCGTGATCTCGGCGCGGGGCGCCACCGTTGGCGCCGTCGTCGGCGTGGGCACCGAACTGTTTCGCATGATCCGCCAGGGCCGCCTCGAATGGCGCGCCGAAGTGACGGCGCAAGACCTCGGGCGCATCAAGGCGGGCACGCGCGCGGTCGTGCGCGGCGCCAGCGGCCTCGAAGTCACGGGCAAGGTGCGCGTCGTGGCGCCATCGGTCGATCCGCAGACCCGGCTTGCGCTGGTCTATGTCGACCTGCCGCCGGCGCTGTCGGGCGACATGCCGCTCAAGGCCGGCATGTTTGCCAGCGGCCGGTTCGAACTGGGCACGTCGAACGCCCTGACCGTGCCGCAGCAGTCGATCGCGGTGCGCGACGGCTTCAGCTACGTGTACCGCCTGAATGCGGACAGCCGCGTGAGCCAGCTGAAGGTCACCACGGGCCGCCGCCTGGGCGACCGGGTCGAGATCGTCGGCGGCCTCGCAGCCGACGCGCCCATTGTCGTCACGGGCGCCGGGTTCCTGAATGACGGTGACCTGGTACGCAATATAGCCACGCCCGCAGTCGCGCCAGCTGCAGCACCGGCAAAGGCTGCACGATGAATTTCTCCGCCCTGTCGATCCGCAATCCGATCCCGGCGATCATGCTGTTCGTCCTGCTCACCGTGGCAGGACTGATGGCCTTCAATGCCAGCAAGGTGCAGGACTTCCCGGACATCGAACTGCCCATCGTCACCGTCACCGCCGTCCTCGACGGCGCCGCGCCGGCGCAGCTGGAAACCGAAGTCGCGCGCAAGATCGAAGACTCGGTCGCCACCCTGCAGGGCATCAAGAACATCTACACGCGCGTGCTCGACGGCGTGGCCACCGTCACGGTCGAATTCATCCTCGAGCGCGATTCGGCCGAAGCCGTCAATGACGTGCGCGACGCGGTCTCGCGCGTGCGCGCCGACATGCCGGCCGAGCTGCGCGAGCCGACCGTGACCAAGGCCGCCACCGCCGGGCGCGTCGTCTCCACCTTCACGGTTGCCGCCGCCGAAGGCTCGGGCCTGGACGACCAGGACCTGAGCTGGTTCGTCGACAACGACGTCGCCAAGTGCATGCTGGGCGTGCCGGGCCTCGGTGAAATCCGGCGCGTGGGCGGCGTCACGCGCGAGATGCGCGTGGAGCTCGATGACCAGAAGATGGCGGCGCTGCGCGTCTCGGCGCTCGACATCTCGCGCCAGCTGCGCAATGTGCAGCGCGAAGCGCCGGGTGGCCGGGGCGATGTCAGTGGCGTCGAGCAATCGGTGCGCACGCTGGCCACCGTCGGCACCGCGCAGGCGCTGGCCGCGATGGAGATCCCGCTGCCGGACGGACGCCATGTGCGCCTGGACCAGGTGGCGCGCGTGCTCGACACCGTGGAAGAACCGCGCGCGCTGGCCGAGCAGGATGGCCGCCGCGTCGTCGCCTTCGAAGTGTTCCGCACGCGCGGGGCCGGCGAGATCGATGTCGCCACGGGCGCCCGCGCCGCGATGGAGCAGCTCAAGAAAGAAAACCCGAAGCTGATCGTCAATGAAGTGATCGACAACTCGGTGTCGGTCGACGAGAACTTCGACGCCTCGATGCACATGCTGTACGAAGGCGCGCTGCTGGCGGTGCTGGTGGTGTGGTGGTTCCTGCGCGACTGGCGCGCGACGCTGATCGCCGCTGCGGCCCTGCCCCTGTCGGTGATTCCGGCCTTCCTGGGCCAGTACCTGTTCGGCTACACGCTCAATATGGTCACGCTGCTGTCGCTGGCCCTCGTGATCGGCGTGCTGGTCGACGATGCGATCGTCGAGATCGAAAACATCTCGCGCCACCTCCACA
>NZ_JBFUEB010000253.1:0-2111 GCF_056404395.1 Rhizobacter sp. P2_D12
GGCACGCCCTGCCCGATCAGTTCCAGCGCCTCGATGCCGTCCTTGGCCAGCACCACACGATAGCCTTCGCGTTCGAGCAGGCGCTGGGTCACGCGGCGCACCGTCAGCGAATCATCGACCACCATCACGGTGGGCCGCCGAACCTGGGGCGCGACGGCCTGCTTCACGCGTGCTTCACCCTGCGGTTGCTGCGCCAGCGCCAGCGGATCCAGGATCAGGACGATCTCGCCCGAACCCAGTACCGTGGCGCCGTCGATGCCCGGCATGCGCGCCAGCTGGCGGCCGATGTTCTTGACCACCACCTCGCGGTTGCCCAGCACCTCGTCGACGCGCAGCGCGATGCGGCGGCTGCCGCCATTCAGGACCAGCACCGGCGTCGAACGCTGCGTCGTGATGCGCTCGTCGTCGTCCATGCCCAGCAAATCAGGCAAGCCATACAGCGCCAGTTCGTGACCGGCCAATGCGATGCTGCCGGCGTCGATGGCGGCGGCCAGGTCGGCCTCGCGCACCTGCTGCACTGCCTCGACCAGCGTCGACGGCACCGCATGGGTGCGGCCACCGGCCACCACCAGCACGACCTGCGCCACGGCCAGCGTCAGCGGCAGCGTGATGGTAAAGCGCGCGCCCTGCCCCGCCTCGGACGCCACCGCGACGCGGCCGCCCAGCGCCTGCGCTTCGGAGCGCACCACGTCCATGCCGACGCCACGCCCGGCCAGTTCGGTCAGCGTGTCCGCCGTCGAAAAGCCCGGCGCGAAAATCAGGTCGGTCACCTGGTCGTCCGGCGCATCCTCTCCCTCGGCGAGCAGGCCGCCGGCCAGCGCCTTGGCGCGGATGCGTTCGAGGTCCAGCCCCGCGCCGTCATCGCTGAAGTTGATCAGGACTTCGTTGCCGTGCTGGCTGACCYGCACCAGCAGTTCGCCCGTCTCGGCCTTGCCGGCGTTTTGACGCGCCGCGCGCGGTTCGATGCCGTGCACGATCGCGTTGCGCAGCAGGTGTTCGAACGGCGCGGCCATCTGTTCCAGCACGCCGCGGTCGATTTCCACGGCGCCGCCCCGGATATCCAGGTTGACGCGCTTGTCGGTTTCTTTGGCGGTCTGGCGCGCGACGCGGAACAGGCGCTCGGACAGGCTGGCAAACGGCACCATCCGCACCCGCATCAGGTCGCGCTGCAGGTCGCGCGTCATGCGCGCCTGGGCCGACAGTTCTTCGTTGGCCGAATCGACCGTGCGCGCCAGGCTTTCCTGGAACGAGGCGACGTCGTCGACGCTTTCGGCCAGCATGCGCGTGAGTTCCTGCAGGCGCGTGAAGCGGTCGAATTCGAGCGGATCGAATTCGCGCTCGCCGGCGATCGACAGGCGTGAAGCGATCTGCGATTCGGCCTGCATCTCGATCTCGCGCAACTGGCGCCGCAGGCGGCCCACGTTGTCCGAGAAGTCGCCGAGCGACGACTTGAGAACACCAATCTGGTTTTCCAGGCGCGAGCGCGTGATTGACACCTCGCCGGCCTGGTTCACCACGCGGTCGAGGATGTCGGCGCGCACGCGCACCAGCGGCGCACGCGCCGGCTCGACCGGGGCGGCCGCTGCCGTTGCGATTGCAGKGGCAGCGTCGGCCGGCTGCTGCAGGCCCTCGAACAGCAGCATCGCGCTATCGTAGTTGGCCAGCAGCTCGTCGAACGCGGTCGGCGGCAGCGTCGAGGTGCCGGCATGGACCATGTTCTCGATCTGCGTTTCCAGTTCGTGCGCGTGCTGGCCCAGGCGCATCGCGCCAGCCATGCGCGCACTGCCCTTGACCGTGTGCAGGTCGCGCTGCATGCGCTGCGCGACGGCGGCGTTGGACGGCTCCTGCTGCCACTGGCGCAGGTCGTGGCCGATGCGCGGCAGCAGGTCGGTGGCTTCTTCGAGGAACACCGGCAGCAGGTCGGCGTCGATCTCGTCGACATACCCGCTGGCGCCGGCCAGCTCGGGCTCGTGCAGGTCGTCGAGCGCCAGCGCTGGTTCGGGTTCGGGTTCGGGTTCGGCTTCAGACACCGGTTCGGCCAGCACGGCTTCATCGGGCGTCACGGCCACAAAACCGGCCTCCCCCGGCTGCGGGGCGGCCTGTTCCAGCGC
>NZ_JBFUEB010000254.1:0-2092 GCF_056404395.1 Rhizobacter sp. P2_D12
ACCGCAAGTCGGCGCTGGCCAACTTCGCGCAGACGAACGCCAGCGCCCGCGCCACCATTGCCCAGAACCAGGCGCTGCTGGCCTCGAACGAAGCGCAGGCCCGGCGCAGCAGCGCCGACCTGCGCCGCGTGGAAGAGCTGGCGGCTGACGGTTCGCTGTCGGCGCGCGAACTCGACGCCGCGCGCGCCACCCGCGCCCAGTCAGCGGCCAGCCGCGACCAGGCGCGCGCTTCTGTCGAGATCGCCCGCCAGAACCTGGCGTCGGTCGGCGTCAACCGCGCCGCCCTCGAAGCGGCGGTTGCCAGCGCCGAAGCGGCCGTCAAGCTGGCCGAGATCGACCTGGCCAACACCAACATCATCGCGCCGCGCGATGGTCAGCTGGGGCAGGTGACCGTGCGTCAGGGCGCCTTCGTCAATGCGGGTGCGCAGCTGACTGCACTGGTGCCCAACCAGATGTGGATCATCGCCAACCTGAAGGAAACGCAGATGGCGGGCGTGGCCGTTGGCCAGCCGGTCACTTTCAGCGTCGACGCGCTGGGTGGCGCCAAGCTGCGAGGCCATGTCGAGCGCATCGCGCCGGCGACCGGTTCGGAGTTTTCGGTGATCGCGCCGGACAACGCCACCGGTAACTACGTCAAGATCGCTCAGCGCATTCCGGTGCGCATCAGCATCGACCCGAACCAGCCGCTGGCCAACCGCCTGCGGCCCGGGATGTCGGTGGTGACGACGATCGATACGGCTGCTGCCACCACGGCGAACGCGGGGCAGCGGTGAAGCGGCGGTTCGTGGTTCTGGCGGCGCCACTCCTGTTGGCCGCCTGCGCGATGGCGCCGCAGCCGGCGCCGCCGTCCTCGGTGACGGTGCCGGTGGCGTGGCGCACGACTTTGCCCGGCGCGAATGCCAGCGTCGAACGTGACTGGTGGCGCGCGTTCGGCGATCCGGCGCTGGACGCCCTGGTGCAACGGGCGCAGACGAACAACGGCGACCTCAAGATTGCCCGCGCGCGCCTGCAGGAATACCAGGCGCGCATTCGCGTGGCCGGCAGCGCGCGCCTGCCGGCGCTGAACCTGTCGCTGGCGCCGACGCGGGCGCGCGCCATCGGCCCGCAAGGCACGCCGGTCGAATCGACGTCGCTTGTGGGCGCAGTGCAGGCCAGCTACGAGCTGGATCTGTTTGGGCGGGTGGCGAACACCGTCGAGGCGGCGCGGTTCGAGGCGCTGTCGCAAGAGGCTGCGCTGGAAGCGGTGGCACTGGCGGTGGCGGCCAATACGGCGTCGGGCTACCTGAACCTGCTGGGTCTGGACGCCCAGCTGGCGCTGGCCAGGGCCACGCTGGCCTCGCGCGAGCGTTCGTACAACCTGGCGCGGCACCAGTTCGAAGTGGGCTACAGCTCGCGCCTGGAAATGTCGCAGGCCGAGGCCGAATTGCACGCGACGGCTGGCACCGTGCCACAGCTGGAGCGGCAGGTGGCGCAGCAGGAGCAGGCGCTCAATCTGCTGCTGGGCGCGAGTCCGGGCGCGATTACGCGCGGTACCGATCTGCTGTCGCTGCGCGAGCCGACCCCGGGCGCCGGCTTGCCGTCCGAACTGCTGCGGCGCCGGCCCGACATCGCCCAGGCCGAGCAGGCCATCGCGGCGGCCGATGCCAGCCTGGCCGTGGCGCGCGATGCGCTCTTGCCGTCGATCCGGTTGACGGCGTCGCTTGGGGCAGGGGCGGGGGGCATCTCGCAATTGCTGCGCTCGCCGACGGAACTGTGGAGCATCGGCGGCAGCGTGCTTGCGCCCTTGTTCGACGCGGGCCGCCTGCGTGCGCAGGCCGAGATCGCCGGCACGGTGCGCRATCGCGCCATCTATGGCTACGAAACCGTGGTGCGCACGGCGTTTGCCGAGACCGAAAATGCCCTGGCGTCGATCGATGGCTTGCAGCGGCAATTGGTGGAAGCCGAGGCGCGCCGCGCGGCGGCCGGTGAAGTGCTGCGCGTGGCCCATAACCGCTACACGAACGGCTACGCGTCGTACCTGGAAGAGCTCGACGCACAGCGTACGGCGTTCAGTGCCGATCTCGCCGCGCTGCAACTGCGCACGAGTTTGCTG
>NZ_JBFUEB010000255.1:0-2085 GCF_056404395.1 Rhizobacter sp. P2_D12
GTGTTCGTCGTTGATGCGCACCAGGCGCAGGCGCGTGGGCGTCTCGAGCGTGATGACCACGTCGTCGTCTTCGTTGTCGATCGGCGGGTGCAGCGCAATCGACACCTTGTCGCCCTGTTTTTTCACCAGCAGTTCCGGCTCGCCCGGCAGCAGTTCGACGCGCGTGCCGGGCGAGGCCATCCAGAACAGCAGCGGATGGCCGACCAGCGCGGCCAGCGCCTTGTGTACTTCGAGCTCGAAGCGGATGCCGCTGCCGGCGTAGTAACGGCGCCCGGCAATCGCATTGATCGCCTGCAAGTCCTGCGCGGTGAGGAACTCGAGCTGCGCGCCTTCTTCGGCCAGGCGTTTCAGGCCCAGCGCGCGGCCGCGGCTCCAGGCGCCCTGCGCATCGCGCTTCTGCTCGCGCGGCTCGATTTCCTGCACGCCCAGGTGCGGGTCGTGGCGGATCAGCCAGACCAGGCGCGATTCCTTGACCTGCTCCACCGTGAGGGCGGGCTGCAGGTTGATCAGCGCATTGAGCTGGCGCTCCCACGGCTCTTCGCGTGTGAACCAGAGTGCCATGTCGGGCAAGCGGTGGCGCTGGCGCAGTTCGCTCGCGCGCGCCTCGTGAATCAGATAGCCCGCCTGGCCCATCTGCGCCAGCACGCCGGCCAGTTGGGCCGACCACAGGTCGAACCCGGCCAGCTCGGACTGCGCCAGCATGTCTTCCAGGCGCGCCCGCTGGCTGTTCAATGCGGGCAGCGCCAGCCAGTAGTGGATCAGCGCGCGAAACACGGTCGGTTCCAGCGACAGCTCCCAGCTGCGGGTGGCGAACAGGCCGGCGTCGACGGTGCCGCGCCGGATTTCATGCAGCATGCCGAGCTGGAACCAGACCGCGTTGTCGGGCCGCTGCACGGCGCGCGTTTCGATCTCGAGCCAGGCATCGGCCAGCTTGCGGTGCGCTGGTTCGCTGCTGCGCAACAGGGCGGCGACGGCGATGTGCGCGCAGTGGCCACTGAAAGTGGCCTTGCGCTTGCCGGTCTCGCGCCGCAACTGCTTCAGGGCCGCTTCGACGCCCGCCAGGCCGACATCGACATCGTCGCGCAGCAGCTGCACGACGCTGCGCAGGAACAGTCCCGGTGAATCGGTCATGTCGGCGACCAGTTCAAGCGCATCGTCCAGGCGCCCGCACAGGATGTAGTGCTCGCCGAGCGCGCGGCGCAGCAGGCTTTCCGGGCTGCTGCGCGTGATGTAGCCCTCGGCGCAGGCGCGCACCGCCGGGGCCAGCGCCGGCTCGCTGCGCACATGCACGACCAGCACGTGCAGCACGGTCTCAAGCAGGCGCGGGTGGATGCGCTCGATCAGCGCCGGCGTGAACGGGCGCGCGCAGACGTCGACCAGCGGATGCAGGTAGCTCGCTTCATGGCAGGCCAGGCAGGCGTCGAGCAGCGGCGTGACGACGTCGATGTCCTGCCGCGTCAGCAGCGCGATGCGCAGCAGGGCCAGGCCCTGGCGATAACTGCGCAGCATCAGGTGGCCTTGCCAGTCGCGGCGCACGGTCGACACCGCGCCATACGCGCCCGCGACGACGTCGAACAGGCCGCTGTCGAGAGCAAAGTCGAGCACGGGCCAGCTGGCCGCCGGGGCCAGCGCCAGCCCGCGCTCGTTGGCGTCAACCAGCAAGCCTTCGGCCTTCAGGCGCGCCAGTTCGTCGGCCCACTGCGCGGCCGGCAACGGGGCATTGAGCGCCCGCATGTGCTCAAGGATGCGCTGGCGGCCCATCGGCTCGCCGGCGATCGCCAGCAGCGTCAGGATCGCGTGTTCTTCGGCGCTGCAGGCGGCCAGCTGTGCCCGGATGTCGTCAAGCAGTGGGCCACCCTTCATGCGTCGAGATTCTCGATCTCGATCGCGGGCAGGTCGGCCGGCACGGCAATGCCGAACACGCGCAGGTAGAAATACAGCTCGGCTTCGAGCGTGCGCACCACGCTGTCGGCCTTGCGGAAGCCATGGCCTTCGCCTTCGAGCGTCAGGTAGGCCACCGGCAGCTTTTGCGCGCGCAGGGCGTCGACCATGCTTTCGGATTGCTGCGGCGGCACGACCTTGTCG
>NZ_JBFUEB010000256.1:0-2072 GCF_056404395.1 Rhizobacter sp. P2_D12
GGCCCCGCCGCTGCCGTTCCGCGTGCTCGGCCGCTATGCCGACGGGGGCGAGGTCGCGGTGTTCCTGCAGTACAACGACCAGAACCTGGTCGTGCGCGTCGGCGACACCGTGGCCCAGAACTACAAGGTGGAGAGCCTGCAGGGCAGCACCCTGACCCTGCTCTACACGCCGCTGAACCAGAAGCAGACCCTGGACGTCGGGGGAAGCGAACCGAGAGACATGCGATGAGATGGTTTGATCCCAGGGTCGCGTTGCTGGTGCTGCTGCTGAGCGGCTGCGCCGCGCCGCAGGCCTACCGCGACGCCAATGCGCTGCTGGCCGAAGGCAAGACGACCGAGGGCCTGGCCAAGCTGCAGGAGGCGGTGCGCCTGGACCCGGCGAATGCCGAATACCGCATCGCGCTCGCGACGCAGCGCGCGTCGACCGTCAACCGACACGTGCTGGCCGGCGAGGCGGCGCGCCGCGAGGGCCGGCTCACCGACGCCGAGAAGGCGTACCGCCAGGTGCAGGCGATCGAGCCCGACAACGCGATGGCGCGCCAGGGCCTGGACGCGCTGCTGACCGAGCGGCGCCACCGCCAGGCCGTCGCCGAGGGCGAGGCGCTGCTGCGCAAGGGCGCGTCGGCCGACCTGGACCTCGCGCTCGAGAAGATCCGCCCGGTGCTGGCCGAGAACCCCGGCCAGAAGGACGCGCTGAACCTGAAGGCGCGCGTCGACGAGGCGCGCGGCAAGCTGGTCAAGCCCGAGACGCGCCTGGCCGCGGCCTACCGCAAGCCGATCACGCTGGAGTTCCGCGATGCGCCGCTGAAGTCGGTGTTCGACGTGATCTCGAAGGTGTCGGGCCTGAACTTCCTGTTCGACAAGGACCTGCGCCCCGACCTGAAGGCCAGCATCCTGGTGAAGAACACCTCGATCGAGGACGCGGTGCGCCTGCTGCTGGTGACCAACCAGCTGGAGCAGAAGGTGCTGAGCGACAACGCGCTGCTGATCTACCCGAACACGCCGCAGAAGCTGAAGGACTACCAGACGCTCGCGGTGCGCAGCTTCTACCTGACCAATGCCGACGTGAAGGCGGTGTCGGGCGCGATCAAGACACTGGTGAAGACCAAGGACCTGGTGATCGACGAGCGGCTGGGCATCATCATGATGCGCGACACTCCCGAGGCGATCCGCATGGCCGAGCGCATCGTCGCGCTGCAGGACCTGAGCGACCCCGAGGTGATGCTCGACGTCGAGGTGCTCGAGATCAAGCGCACGCGGCTGCTCGAGCTGGGCGTGCAGTGGCCGAGCCAGCTGACGCTGTCGCCGCTGAACATGGCCACCCAGCCGTGGACGCTGAACGACCTGCGCAACATCAACCGCAACACCATCCAGGCCTCGGTCGGCAACATGCTGATCAACGCGCGCAAGGAAGACACCGACGGCAACATCCTCGCCAACCCGCGCATCCGCGTGCGCAACAAGGAGAAGGCGAAGATCCTGATCGGCGACCGCGTGCCGGTGATCACCACCACGTCCACGTCGACCGGCTTCGTGTCGGAGTCGGTGAACTACGTCGACGTCGGCCTGAAGCTCGAGGTCGAGCCCACCATCTACCTCGACGAAGAGGTGGCGATCAAGGTGAACCTCGAGGTCTCGAGCCTGGTGCGCGAGGTGCTGAGCAAGTCGGGCTCGCTGTCGTACCAGATCGGCACGCGCGGCGCCAACACCGTGCTGCGGCTGAAGGACGGCGAGACGCAGATCCTGGCCGGGCTGATCAACGACGAGGACCGCTCCACCGCCAACAAGGTGCCGGCGCTCGGCGAGCTGCCGGTGCTGGGCCGGCTGTTCGGCAGCCAGAAGGACGACAAGCAGCGCAGCGAGGTGCTGCTGTCGATCACGCCGCACATCGTGCGCTCGATCCGCCGGCCCGACCTGGTGTCGGCCGAGTTCGACTCGGGCACCGAGAGCAGCATCGGCGCGCAGTCGCTGCGGCTGGAGGCGGTGGAGCCGGAGAAGGGCACGCCGGCTGCTGCCGCGCCGCGCGTCGGCCAGCCGGTGCCGCCCGCCCCGCCGCCGGGCGTGGCCCCGGC
>NZ_JBFUEB010000257.1:0-2052 GCF_056404395.1 Rhizobacter sp. P2_D12
CAGCACGCTTCGTGGWCTGACTGTCGCCGACTGTTTGACCACAGCGAGCGAAGCGAGCGGAGGGAGTTTCGGCGACGGGCCTYGAAAGCAGTCAGCGCAGGGCAGTCGACGCGCCCCCGGGCGCGGCGACCGCCCCATCCGGCGCGCCCCAGCCTGCCCGCCCGCGRCTTTGCTCGCGCCGAGCAGCCCCCCGGATTGGCATCCGGGCTACGAAGCCAGGTGTCGCAGAGGCGAAATCAGGCCAGTCCCGTCTGCGCTCCGTGCACCGGCATCTGCACCACCGGCTGCGGCTTCCAGCCCTTCTTGCGGTGCTCGGCCACCACGTTGGTGTAGATCCCGCCCCGCACGTACCACTTCGCCGTGATGCGAATGAAGCGCGGGTCGGTCGCCTTGACGATGTCGTCCAGGATGTCGTTCGTCACCTTCTCGTGGAACGCCCCTTCGTTGCGGTAGCTCCACATGTACATCTTCAGGCTCTTCAGCTCGACGCACAGCTTGTCCGCGATCATGTCGATCGTGAAATGCGCGAAATCCGGCTGGCCCGTCAGCGGGCAGTGGCAGGTGAACTCGGGCACCTGGAACTGGATCGCGTAATCGCGCTTCGGGCTCGGGTTCGGGAACACGTCGAGCTGCTTGCTCGGCATCGACGGCGGCTTGGCCGGCGCCTCGCGCATGCGCAGCGGCGTGGTGGGAGGCGGAACTTTCGAAGACAACTTGGCCATACGGGGCGTCACGTTCGGAGAGGGTTTCGGCAGGCTGCCGCAAGAGGTCGCGATGGTATCATCGCGCCTCGCCAGAAGTCCGCGTACGCGTGGAATTCCCCAAGTAAATCAATGACTTAGGCGGCTTGCGGGTGCAGTTTCGCTGCGCGCCGCGACGCTGCAGGGACCGCCTCTCCCATGCGTCTGAACTCCATCAAGCTCTCGGGCTTCAAGTCATTTGCCGAACCCACCCATTTCCAGCTGCCGGGGCAACTGGTCGGCGTGGTCGGGCCCAACGGCTGCGGCAAGTCCAACATCATGGACGCGGTGCGCTGGGTGCTCGGCGAATCCAAGGCCAGCGAACTGCGCGGCGAATCGATGCAGGACGTGATCTTCAACGGCTCGGGCAACCGCAAGCCGGCCAGCCGCTCCAGCGTCGAACTGGTCTTCAGCAACGAGGACGCCCGCGCCGGCGGCCAGTGGAACCAGTTCACCGAGATCGCCGTCAAGCGCGTGCTGACGCGCGACGGCACCAGCAGCTACTACATCAACAACCAGCCGGTGCGCCGCCGCGACGTGCAGGACGTGTTCCTCGGCACCGGCCTCGGCCCGCGCGCCTACGCCATCATCGGCCAGGGCACCATCAGCCGCATCATCGAGAGCAAGCCCGAGGAGCTGCGCCTGTTCCTCGAAGAGGCCGCCGGCGTCTCGAAGTACAAGGAACGCCGCCGCGAGACCGAGAACCGGCTCAAGGACACGCGCGAGAACCTGACCCGCGTCGAAGACATCCTGCGCGAGCTGAACGCCAACCTCGAGAAGCTCGAGAAGCAGGCCGAGGTCGCCACTCGTTACCGCGACCTGCAGGAGTCCGGCACGCTGAAGCTGCACCAGCTGTGGTTCCTGAAGCACCGCGACGCGGCCAGCGAACAGGAGCGCGTGAAGAAAGAGGTTCTCGAGGCCACCAATGGCCTCGAAGCCCGCATGGCCGAACTGCGCCACGGCGAGGCCGAGCTCGAAACCATCCGCCAGGCCCACTACGCCGCCAGCGACGAGCTGCACACCGCGCAGGGCGCGCTGGCCGAGGCCGCGCTCGAGGTGAGCCGCCTCGAAGAGCGCATCCGCTACGTCGTCGAAGGCCGCCAGCGCGTCGAGCAGCGCCTGGCCGAGCTGAAGCTGCAAAGCGAGCAGTGGGCCGACCGCTCGCAGCAGGCGCAGGACGAGCTGGAACAGATCGCCGGGCAGATCGCCGCCGCCGACGAGCAGGCCGAGGTGCTGGCCGCGCAGGCCGAGGAACAGTCCGGCAACCTGCCGCAGGTCGAGGACGCGGTGCGGGCCGCGCAGGCGCGCAGCA
>NZ_JBFUEB010000258.1:0-2024 GCF_056404395.1 Rhizobacter sp. P2_D12
GCGCCGGCGATGGCCCCCGGCGATGCCGAGGCCGCGGCCGGCCGCCTGCACATCGGGCTGTACCAGGCCGGCGACTGGCTGCCGTTCCGCAAGGACGCCGACGTCGACACGGTGCACGAGGTGCTGCGCACGCACGACGATGCCGGCAAGCTCAAGATGATCTCCGAGGCCTACCAGCGGCTGTACGGCGACAAGCTGGAGGACGTGATCAACGACCGCATGGACGGCGCCGACCGCGACGTGGCGCTGTCGCTGCTGCACAAGCCGGCCGGCGGCGAATCGGCCGACGCGAAGAAGGGCCAGCAGGACTGGCAGGCCGACCAGGATGCGACGCAGCTGTACCGCGCGGTCGACGGCGCCGGCACCGACGAGGGCGTGCTGCGCTCGACCCTGAAGGACAAGTCGGCCGAGCAGATCGATGCGATCGCGCTGCGCTTCTTCGACCGCTATGCGAGCCAGGATGCCAAGGACGCGGCCGGCCCGGTGCCGAGCGTCGAGGCGGCGCGCAAGGTGTTGCACGACCGCCTGGCCGACGACCTGGGCGGGGCCGAGAAGGGCGAGATCCTGCACCTGCTGGAGGCGCCGAAGGCGGCCGACAAGGAAGGCCAGGTCAAGTTCCAGGCCGACCACGACGCACGCCGGCTGAAGCTGGCGATGGACGGCATGGGCACCGACGAGGACCTGATCCGCGAGGTGATCGGCGGCAAGAGCAAGCCCGAGATCGAGGCCATCGCGGCGTCGTACGAGCGGCAGTTCGGCACCGACCTGCGCGGCCGGCTGGCCGACGAGACCGGCGGGCGCGACACCGTCGAGCTGGTCGAGCAGGACTTCGACCTGGGTGCGCGCGACACGCGCGATCCGGAGGCCGCCGCCGCCGAGCTGCTGCTGCGCGTGCAGCAGCGGGCCGACGTCGAGAAGGGCGGCGTGATGAACACGCTGTCGCAATGGCAGAACGGCAGCGACTGGATGACCAGCTTCCAGCGCAACGCGCACATGGTGTTCCAGTGGGACACCAACTACAAGAGCGATTCCGAGCTGCTCGACCGCGACCTCGCGCTCGGCCAGCAGGCGCTGAAGGACGGCAAGTTCGACGAGGCGCAGCACTTCGGCGACGCGTCGCAGGTGAATCTCGAGAACCTGATCGCCAACAAGGATGCGACCACCAACCTGATCGCCGAGGGCGCGGTGCTGGCGGTGACGCTGCCGATCGTGTTCCTGTCGGGCGGCACCTTCACGCCGGTCGAGGCGGTGATCGTCGGCGCGTTCGCGGGCGCGGCCACCGCCGGCACGGTGTACGCGACGCTGGACCCGCAGGTCGGCAGCAACGAGGTGATGCGGCACGCGCTGATCGGCGCCGCCGAGGGCGCGACGGCCGGCGTGCCGCTGGGCCGCGCCGGCATGCTGAGCAAGGAGGCGGCGCTGGCGACCCGGGCCAGCGCGCGCGCCGGTAAGGTGCTGAAGGGCACGGCCGTCGACAGCGCCGAGTACGCGGGTCGCCACGAGGCGTTCACGGCGGCGGCGACCAAGGCGGCCGGCGCGAAGCAGGCCGTGGCGGAACTGCCCAACACGCTGGGCACGACGCTGAAGGATGGCGTGACCTGGGGCGCGGCCGGTGGCGGCGCCTACGGCTTCGTTGATTCGGCGACCCAGCACGAGACCTGGAAAGACGGCTTCGGCAACGGCTTGCTGAACGTGCTGAAGAACACCGGCACCTCGGCGGTGTTCGGGGTCGGCATGGCGGTGCCGATGAGTGCCGGCTTCCATGCGGCGATGACGCCGTTCCGGCGGCGCGGCGAGGGCGGTGCCGGCGAATCCGGCGATGCGGGGCCGGTGGACGGGCCGCCGCCGGTGTCGACGCGGCGCAGCGAGACGGGCGGCACGCGGCGTACCGAGGTCGACAACGCAGGCCATGCCGAGCCGGACGGCCATGCGACGACGCGGGTCGACGGTCACGGCGACGGCCCGTCCGCGCCCCACCTGCCGGACCGCAGCGGCCCGGCCGTGCGGCCCGCGCGCGCGCGGCC
>NZ_JBFUEB010000259.1:0-2003 GCF_056404395.1 Rhizobacter sp. P2_D12
ATCCAGTCGTTTGGCTGCGCCAGCAAGGCGCGCAATCGTGTGGCCAGTTCCGCCGTCAATACCGGCGTCGCGCGGCGGTAGGCCGCGACCGGTTCGACCCGGGCGCCCGCGGCGCGCAAGGCGTCGGCCAGCAGCTCGCGGCCGCCGTCGCCGCGCACGATCAGCACGCGTTTGCCGGCATACGCCGCCAGGTCGAGGCGCTGCAGCAGGTGCTCGGAATCGCTGTGCGCGCTGTCGGCCGGGCTGAAGATCGTACATGCGTCACCGGTCACCCCGTGGCGTGCCAGCGCGGCGCGGCTGCCGTCGCCGACGATCGCCACCGGCACGGCCGCTGGCCAGGCGTCGATGTGCGCGAACGCGGCGTCGATGGCATTGGGCGAGACGAACGCGACCAGCGCAAACCGGTCGAGTTCAGCCAGCGCCGCGCGTAGCGGCGCCGCATCGTCGACCGGGCTGATCTCGAGCAGCGGCAGCAGCACGGCCGTGCGGCCGCTGGCGGTCACCGCCTGCGCCAGCGCATCGGCCTGCGCGCGCGGGCGCGTGACGACGACGACGCGCGCCGTCTCAGGCATGTCAGGCATCCTGGTTTGCAGCGGCATCGAGACGGCACGCCGCCAGGATCGCATTCGCATCCTGCTGGGCCAGCAACTCGGACACCTGCTCGCCCAGGTACTCGGGCTGCTCGACCGGACCGCTGACTTCGGCGTGCGCGCTGCGCTTGCCGTCCGGCGTGGCAACCATCGCGCGCAGGCGCAGTTGGCCGCCCTGCACGGTGGCGAACGCCGCCAGCGGAATCTGGCAGCTACCACCAAAGATGCGCGAGACCTTGCGCTCGGCCAGCACGGCGCTGGCCGTGTCGTCGTGGTTCAGCGGCGCCAGCACGGCGCGCAGGTCGACGCCGTCGCTGCGCGCGCTGCTCAGGATCTCGATCGCCATCGCGCCCTGCCCGGCCGCCGGCAAACTCATTTCGGGTTCGAGCAGTGCGCGGATGCGCTGCGGCAGGCCGAGGCGCTTCAGGCCCGCGGCGGCCAGGATGATGGCGGCATATTCGCCGCGATCGAGCTTGCCCAGGCGCGTATCCAGGTTACCGCGCAGCGGCAGGATGACCAGGTGCGGATAGCGCGCCGCGATCAGCGACTGGCGGCGCAGGCTGCTGGTGCCGACGATGGCGCCGGCCGGCAGCGCGTCGAGGCTGGCGTAATCGTTGGAGACAAACGCGTCGCGCGGGTCTTCGCGTTCGAGCACGGCGGTCAGCTCGAAGCCTTCGGGCAGCTCCATCGGCACGTCCTTGAGCGAGTGCACGGCCAGGTCGGCGCGGCCTTCGGCCATCGCGACTTCGAGCTCCTTGACGAACAGGCCCTTGCCGCCGACGGCCGACAGTGTGCGGTCGAGAATCTGGTCGCCGCGTGTCGTCATGCCGAGAATCTCGACGCGGCACTGTGGATATAATGCGACGAGCCGGTCGCGTACGTGCTCCGCCTGCCACATGGCCAGGCGGCTCTCGCGGGATGCGATAATGAGTTTTGACGGCATCGTTGGCGCCACTGGCGCCGAAGTACCCTGCTGAATAGCTGCTAACACACGAATTCTTTCACTGTCATTGGGCCGATCCGGCCGATGCCGGTAACCGCTCCCTGCATAAGATCACAAATTTTATCATGGGGGCCTCTTGCAGACCGTGGCCAACCGCCCTCGCACAACGCTTACTTGTGGTTGATATGAACAATCCTGCTCTCCCTGACGTAACCGCCGGCGCCGACAAGGACGCGCCGCTCAAAGAAGACATCCGCCTGCTCGGCCGCCTGCTGGGCGACGTACTGCGCGACCAGGAAGGCGCCGAGGTCTTCGACCTGGTCGAAACCATCCGCCAGACCGCCGTGCGCTTCAGGCGCGACGACGATCCCGACGCCAGCAAAGAACTCACCACGATGCTGCACGGGCTCACGCGCGACCAGACCATCTCGGTCGTGCGCGCGTTCTCGTACTTTTCGCACCTGGCCAAT
>NZ_JBFUEB010000260.1:0-1992 GCF_056404395.1 Rhizobacter sp. P2_D12
CGCCAAACGCACCGATCGCTGCCGCGCCATCGCAAGCGGCTCCGGAAGCTGCCTCGAACCAGTCGAAAGCCGGCGTGGCGATGCCTGCCGCTGCCAAGATCCTGGCTGACAACAACATGAACGCCGCTGGCGTCGATGGTTCGGGCCGTGACGGCCGCGTGACCAAGGGCGACGCCCTGGCCGCTGTCGCCAACAAGCCAGCCGCTGCACCAGCACCAGCTGCCGCACCAGCCAAGGCACCACTGCAGCAAGTCGCTGCCGCCGCGCCGGCCAGCCAGGGCGACCGTCCGGAAGAGCGCGTGCCGATGAGCCGCCTGCGCGCCCGYRTCGCCGAGCRCCTGCTGCARTCGCAGKCSACCAACGCCATCCTGACCACGTTCAACGAAGTGAACATGGCGCCGGTGATGGAGATGCGCAAGAAGTTCCAGGASAAGTTCGAGAAGGAGCACGGCGTCAAGCTGGGCTTCATGAGCTTCTTCGTGAAGGCCGCGGTGGCCGCGCTGAAGAAGTACCCGGTCATCAACGCCAGCGTCGACGGCAACGACATCGTCTACCACGGCTACTTCGACATCGGCATCGCGGTCGGTTCGCCGCGCGGCCTGGTGGTGCCCATCATCCGCAATGCCGACCAGCTGAGCTTTGCCGACATCGAGAAGACCATCGCCGGCTTCGGCCAGAAGGCCAAGGACGGCAAGCTGTCGCTCGACGAGCTGACCGGCGGCACGTTCTCGATCAGCAACGGCGGCACCTTCGGTTCGATGCTGTCCACGCCGATCATCAACCCGCCGCAATCGGCCATCCTGGGCGTGCACGCCACGAAGGACCGCGCGGTGGTCGAGAACGGCCAGATCGTGATCCGCCCGATGAACTACCTCGCGATGTCGTACGACCACCGCATCATCGACGGCCGCGAAGCCGTGCTGGGCCTGGTGGCGATGAAGGACGCGCTGGAAGATCCGGCCCGTCTCTTGTTCGACATCTGACCGGGGGCCACGATGAGCAAATCATTCGACGTCGTCGTCATCGGCGGCGGGCCCGGCGGCTACATCGCCGCCATCCGCGCGGCGCAGCTGGGTTTCAACACCGCCTGCATCGACGACTGGAAGAACGAGAAGGGCGGCCCGGCCCCGGGCGGCACCTGCACCAACGTCGGCTGCATTCCGTCGAAGGCGCTGCTGCAGTCGAGCGAGCACTTCGAGCACGCCGGCCATGCCTTTGCCGACCACGGCATCGGCCTGAAGGACCTCAGCATCGACGTGACGAAGATGCTGGCGCGCAAGAACGCGGTCGTGAAGCAGAACAACGACGGCATCCTGTACCTCTTCAAGAAGAACAAGATCTCGTTCTTCCACGGGCGCGGCTCGTTCGTGAAGGCCGCCGACGGTGCGTACGAGATCAAGGTCGCCGGTGCTGCCGACGAGACGCTGATCGCCAGGCACGTGATCGTCGCGACGGGTTCGAACCCGCGTGCGCTGCCGGGTGCCCCGTTCGACGAGGAGAACATCCTCAGCAACGACGGCGCGCTGCGCATTCCGTCGGTGCCGAAGAAGCTGGGCCTRATCGGCGCCGGCGTGATCGGCCTCGAGATGGGCTCGGTGTGGCGCCGCCTGGGTGCCGAGGTGGTGGTGCTGGAAGCCCTGCCCACCTTCCTGGGCGCGGTCGACGAGCAGATCGCCAAGGAGGCCCAGAAGGCCTTCAACAAGCAGGGCCTGAAGGTCGAGCTGGGCGTCAAGATCTCCGAGGTCAAGACCGGCAAGGGAAGCGGCAAGAGCGGCGTGACGGTGTCGTACGCCAACGCCAAGGGCGAGGCGCAGGTGCTGGAGGTCGACAAGCTGATCGTCTCCATCGGCCGCGTCGCCAACACCAACGGCCTGAACCCGGAGGCGGTGGGCCTGAAGCTCGACGAGCGCGGTGCGGTGGTGGTCGACGACGAGTGCAAGACCAACCTGCCGAACGTCTGGGCCATCGGCGACGTCGTGCGCGGCCCGATGC
>NZ_JBFUEB010000261.1:0-1986 GCF_056404395.1 Rhizobacter sp. P2_D12
CTGCTGATGTGGGCGTCGGCAGCTGCGTAAAAGACTTGCTTGCCCTGGCGCTCGGCCTTGACGATGCGGGCTGCGCGCAGCAGGCGCAGGTGGTGGCTGACCAGTGAACTCGACAGCGACAGCGTGCCGGCGATGTCGCCCACGGCGGTCGGCTGCGTCAGGCAGGCCAGCACGATGCGCAGGCGCGTCGCGTCACCCAGCAGGTGGAACAGGTCGGCCAGCTGGCCGATCGCTTCTTCGGGCGGCGGGGCGATCGGCTGGGCGGCCGGGTGCGTGTGGGCGTGTTCGTGCATGCGACTGTAACATGTGAATAGGTGTTCACATGTTAGAGCAAAGGCCCGTGGCGGGCAAGCACGGCGTGGCGCGCGGTGTGGCGCAATACCGGTTCAGTGCCGTGGTTTGTTGCTCACCTGCCCATCGTCATCCCGCATCTCCGGCTGCCCCAGCCCCAGCTTCTGCAACTGTGGCAGGATCTTGCGCCGTTCGCCCACCGCGACCACGATCATCCGGTCCGGATCGAGCCAGCGGCGCGCCACCGCCTGCACGTCGTCGACGCCGACATTGGCCAGGTGCGTGGCGAGGTTATCGTAGTAATCCGGCGGTAACCCGTAGACAAACAACTCCGTCAGGCTCGCGCCGATGTCGGCGTTGGTCTCGAACTGCCCCGGCAGCGACAGCAGCTGCGCATTGCGCGCCGCTGTCAGTTCGTCGCTGGAGATCGGCTGCTCACGCAGCAGCGCGACTTCGCGCAGAATTTCGCGCACCGCTTCGCCGGTCGCGTCCTGCTGAACGCTGGCTTCCACCGAAAACGGCGCCGGCTGGCGGTCGTAGTCGAAGTGCGAATGGATGCCGTAGGTCAGGCCGCGCGTCTCGCGCAGGTTGTTGTTGAGCCGGCTCGAGAACATCCCGCCCAGCACCCCGTTCATGATTTGCAGGGCCGGGAAGTCGGGTGTGTCGCGCGCCGGGCCCATCGTCGCCACCTGCAGCGCTGTCTGGCCGGCGTCGGGTTGGTCGATCACGACCAGGCGCGCAGCCGTCGGTTTGGCCGCGCCAACCGCAGCCGCTGGGGCATCAAACGCCGTCCAGCCGCCGAACTGCGCCTGCGCCAGTGCTTCCAGTTCGGCGCGCGTGATGTCGCCCGTAACCACCAGCGCCGCGTTCGACGGCACGTAATGGCGGCGCCAGAAGCCGACGATGTCGTCCCGCGTCGTGCGCCGGATGGCCGGCTCCAGGCCCAGCTGGCCATAGCCTTTCGGATGGCCGGCACCGAACAGTGCGCCCGCCGCCGCCAGCGCCGCCACGGTTTCCGGGTCGTCGCGCTGCTGCGTGAGCGCGCCGAGGCGGTCTTGCCGCTGGCGCTCGATCTCGGCGGCCGGGAAGGCCGGGCGCTGAACGATGTCGGCGACGATGTCCAGCGCGCGTGCAAAGGTGGACGTCAGGGCCAGCAGCGACACGGTCGAGACGTCGTCGCTGCTGCCCGTGTCCATGAACGCGCCCAATTGGGCGATGTCGTCGGCGATGGCGGGTGCACTGCGCGTGGCCGTACCTTCTTCCAGCATCTGGGCAGTAAAACCGGCCAGGCCCGGCAGGTCGGACGGATTGGCGGCGCCGCCGCTGCGCACCACGAGCTGGCTCGACACGAGCGGCAGCGCCGGATTGCGGTAGTGGATGACGGTCAGGCCATTGGCCAGCGTGAAGGTCTCGCCCCGCGGCTGCTTGAAGCGCGGCGCCGGGCCGGCCTTGGGCGGCGTTGCGCGCCACGCTTCGGCCACGTTGACCGGGGCCACCGGCGTCGGCGCGGCAGCGGTGCGGACAGCCTTGCCAATGCGCGGATCGTCCACCTTCGGCTTGCCCGGCACGCCCGTGACCACCGCACGCGCCTGCTGCGGCAGCCAGGTCTGCACCGCGCGCTGGACGGCGGCGGCGTCGATGCGGCGCAGGCGCGCCAGGTCCTTGTCCAGGTAGCCAGGGTCGCCCGTGTACAGG
>NZ_JBFUEB010000262.1:0-1980 GCF_056404395.1 Rhizobacter sp. P2_D12
TGCGTCGACGACATCGCGGGCGGCGAACTGGGTGGTGCTCAGCGCGTTCAGGTCGTCGGAGGCCAGCGAGGCGATCTGCGTGGTCGTCAGTGCAGCCACCTGGCCGGTGGTCAGCGAGGCGATCTGGTCCGAGGTCAGCGCGGCGAACTGGTCGCTGTTGAGGCCGCGGATGCCGGCGGTGCTGATGGCACGCAGGTCGGCGGACTCGATGTTGGGCATCTGGTCGCTGGTGAGCGCACCGACTTGCGCGGTGGTCATCGCGGCGTATTGYGCGGTGCCCAGGGCACGCAGGTCRTCGGATTGCAGGCCGGCGATCTGGCTGGGCGTCAGCGCGGCCACCTGGGCGGTGGACAGCGCGGCGAACTGCGCGGTGTTCAGCGCGTTCAGGTCATCGGTGACCAGGTTGGACAGCTGGGCGGTCGTCAGGCCGGCGACCTGGGTGGTCGTCAGCTGGCCCATCTGGTCGGAGGTCAGCGCGTCGATCTGCGCGGTGGTCCAGCCCTTCAGCGCGGCGGTGCTCAGCGCACGCAGGTCGGCCGACTCGAGCGTCGGGATCTGGTCGGTCGTCAGCGCGGCGGCCTGCGTGGTCGACAGCGCGGCGAACTGCGTGGTCGTCAGTGCGTTCAGGTCGTCGGAGGCCAGCGAGGCGAGCTGGGTCGTCGTCAGTGCGGCGACCTGGCCGGTCGTCAGCGCGGCGAACTGGTCGCTGGTCAACGAACCGAGCTGGTCCGAGTTCAGCTGGCGCAGCGCCGCGGTGCTGATCGCACGCAGGTCGGCGGACTCCAGGTTCGGCAGCTGGTCGGTGGTCAGTGCGGCAACCTGCGCCGTGCCGAGCGCGGCGTACTGGGCGGTGCCCAGCGCGCGCAGGTCATCGGATTGCATGCCGGCGATCTGCGTGGCCGTCAGCGAAGCGACCTGGGCGGTCGACAGCGCGGCGATCTGCGCGGTGCCGAGGGCGTTCAGGTCCTCGGTCGTCAGGTGCGAGACCTGGCTGGTCGTCAGCGCGGCCACCTGGGCCGTCGTCAGCGCGGCCATGTGGTCGGAGTTCAGGGCCTGTAGCTGGTCGCTCGACAGCGCGCGGATCGCGGCGGTGCTCAGCGCGCGCAGGTCGGCGGTTTCCAGCGTGGACATCTGGGTCGTCGTGATGGCTGCCGCCTGGGCGGTGGTCATCGCGGCGAACTGGGCAGTCGACAGCGCGTTCAGGTTGTTGCTCGACAGGCCATCGACCTGCGGCGTGGACGTCAGCGCGGCCACTTGCGCGGTCGTCAGCTGGGCCATCTGGTCGGAGGTCAGCGCGGCCAGCTGGTCGGTGCTGAGGTTGCGCAGCGCGGCGGTCGTGATGGCCCGCAGGTCGGCCGATTCGAGGTTCGGCAACTGGTCGCTGGTCAGCGCGCCGACCTGGGTCGAGGTCATCGCGGCGTATTGCGCGGTGCCCAGCGCACGCAGGTCATCGGATTGCAGGCCGGCGATCTGGCTGGCGGTCAGCGAGGCGACCTGGGCGGTGGACAGCGCAGCGAACTGCGCGGTGTTCATCGCGTTGAGGTCGTCGGTGACCAGGTTGGACAGCTGGGCGGTCGTCAGGCCGGCCACTTGCGCGGTCGTCAGCTGGCCCATCTGGTCGGAGGTGAGGGCGTCGATCTGCGCGGTGCTCCAGCCCTTCAGCGCAGCGGTGCTCAGCGTGCGCAGGTCGGCGGATTCCAGGTGCGGGATCTGGTCGGTCGTCAGCGACGCGAGTTGCGTCGACGACATCGCGGCGAACTGGGTGGTGCTCAGCGCGTTCAGGTCGTCGGAGGCCAGCGAGGCGATCTGCGTGGTCGTCAGTGCAGCCACCTGGCCGGTGGTCAGCGAGGCGATCTGGTCCGAGGTCAGCGCGGCGAACTGGTCGCTGTTGAGGCCGCGGATGCCGGCGGTGCTGATGGCACGCAGGTCGGCGGACTCGATGTTGGGCATCTGGTCGCTGGTGAGCGCACCGACTTGCGC
>NZ_JBFUEB010000263.1:0-1931 GCF_056404395.1 Rhizobacter sp. P2_D12
GCTCGCGCGCGGCGCGCTGGGCGGTCCGTTCGGCGACCCGCCGGTGCTGGCCGCCTGGCTGGCCACGCTGGCCCTCACCCCCCTGCTGATGAGCGCGCTGGTGGGCCGCACGGCCGCCAACGAGATGCGCTGGCAATTGGCCCTCGACGCGGCCGGCGTCGGCACCCTGCACTGGGACCTGCGCAGCGGGCACCTGAGCTACTCGCGCCGCTGGCTGCGCATGCTGGGCTATGGCAGCGTCGAGTTCGGCCACCGCATCGACGGGCTGCTGGCCCGCACCCATCCGTCCGACAGCGCACGCCTGCTGAACGCACTGCAGCCGCGCGGACGCGGCACGGCGGCCGGTGCCGGCGAGGCACCCGCCTTCGAGTTCCGGCTGCAGACCAAGGAGGGCCGGTGGCTGTGGCTCGAAGGCCATGCGCGCGCCATCGAGCGCCAGCCCGACGGCGAGCCGCTGCGCGTCATCGCCACCGCGATCGACATCACCGAGCGCCACGCCACCGAAGAGCGCCAGAACGTGTCGGCGCGCCTGTTCGAGTACCTGCACGAAGGCCTGGTCATCACCGATGCCGCCTGCCGCGTGCTCGACGTCAACCCGGCCTTCACCAAGATCACCGGCTTCTCGCGCGAGGAGATGCTGGGCGCGGTGCCGGCCCTGCTGCGCCCCGCTGCCGATGGCGAGCCCGGCTCGGCGCAGCGCGCCAGCATGAACGCCGCGCTCGAATCCACCGGCTCGTGGCGCGGCGAGATCGTCGACCGCCGCCGCGACGGCGAGCTGTGCGCGCTGCAGGTCACGATCTCGGCCATCCCAGGCCCCGACGCCGAGCTGCGCCACCACGTGCTGGTGCTGTCGGACACCACCGAGGCGCGCCTGCACCGCGAGCAGCTGGAGCGCCAAGCCCACTTCGACGAGCTGACGCGCCTGCCGAACCGCGCACGCCTGGCGCAGATGCTGCGCGACGCGATCCRCGCCAGCGAGCGCGACGGCTACCTGCTGGTCGTCTGCTACCTCGACCTCGACAACTTCAAGCCGGTCAACGACACCCACGGCCACGAGGCCGGCGACCGGCTGCTGGTCGAGCTGGCGCAGCGCCTGCGCAACGCGCTGGGCCGCTGGGACCACTGGACCGACGAGGTGGCGCGCCTGGGCGGCGACGAGTTCGTCCTGCTGCTGCGCGCCGCGACGCTCGAGGACGCGCAGCTGACGGTCGAGCGCGTGCTGCGCCAGGTCTCGCTGCCCTACAACCTGGGCATGGGCATCGGGCCGGTGATCGTCACCGCCAGCCTCGGCGCCACCGTCTACCCGGTCGATCGCGCCGACGCCGAGACGCTGCTGCGCCACGCCGACCATGCGATGTACGGCGCCAAGCAGGCCGGCCGCAACGGCTCGCTGTTCTTCGACACCGAGCTGAACCGCCGCACCGAAGAGCGCTTCGAGGCGCTCAGCCGCGTGCAGACGGCGCTGGACGCGCAGGAGTTCTGCCTCTACTACCAGCCCAAGGTCGACCTGCGCCTGGGCACGGTGATCGGCGTCGAGGCGCTGCTGCGCTGGAAGCACCCGCAGCACGGCGTGATCGCGCCGGCGCACTTCCTGCCGCTGATCGAGCACACCGGGCTGAGCGCGAGCGTCGGCGACTGGGTGCTGCAGCAGGGCATCGAGCAGCTCGCGCAATGGCAGCGCATGGGGCTGGACCTGACGCTGAGCATCAACGTCTCGGCGCGCCACCTGCAGGAACCCTTGTTCGCGCAGCGCCTGGCCGGGCTGCTGTCGCGCTACAACCAGCCGGTCGCGCAGCGCCTGGTGATCGAGGTGCTCGAGACCGCCGCGCTGGCCGACGTCGACTACACGGTGCAGCTGATGCAGGAATGCCGGCAGCTCGGCGTGCGCTTCGCGCTCGACGACTTCGGCACCGGCTACTCGACCCTCACCT
>NZ_JBFUEB010000264.1:0-1928 GCF_056404395.1 Rhizobacter sp. P2_D12
CGGCGCGGCGCGCCTTCGACGACGGCCGCTGGTCGCGCAAGGCGCCGGCGCAGCGCAAGAAGGTGCTGCAGCGCTTTGCCGAGCTCATCCTCGCGGCCAAGGAAGAACTCGCCCTGCTCGAAACGCTGGACATGGGCAAGCCCATCAAGTACAGCCTGAGCGTCGACGTGCCCTCCACCGCCCGCTGCATCGCCTGGTATGCCGAGGCGGTCGACAAGGTCTACGACGAGATCGCGCCGACGCCGCGCAGCGCGCTGGCGCTGATCACGCGCGAGCCGATGGGCGTGATCGGCGCGATCGTGCCGTGGAACTACCCGATGATCATGGCCTCGTGGAAGCTCGGGCCGGCGCTCGCCGCCGGCAACAGCGTGGTGCTGAAGCCGAGCGAGAAATCGCCGCTGACCGCCCTGCGCCTGGCCGAGCTGGCGCTCGAGGCCGGCCTGCCCGAGGGCGTGTTCAACGTCGTGCCCGGCTACGGCCACGAGGCCGGCGAGGCACTGGCGCTGCACCCCGACGTTGACGCGATCGGCTTCACCGGCTCCACCCGCGTGGGCCGCAAGATGCTCGAATACGCCGGCCGCAGCAACCTGAAGCGCGTCTACAACGAGCTGGGCGGCAAGTCGGCCTTCGTCGTGTTCCCCGATTTCGACGACCTCGCCCGCGCCGCGCAGACCGTGGCCGGCAGCATGTTCTTCAACCAGGGCGAGTCGTGCAATGCGCCGTCGCGCGTGTTCGTGCACGAGAGCATCGCCGACGACTTCGTCAAGACGGTGACGGCCGAGGCGCCGAAGTACCAGCCGGGCAACCCGCTGGACGCCGGCACTGAGCTGGGCGCGCTGGTCGACGACACGCAACTGCGCACCGTGCTCGGCTACATCGAGGCCGGGCAGGGCGAAGGCGCACGGTTGGCCGCCGGTGGGCGGCAGGCGCGGCAGGCGAGCGGTGGGTACTTCGTCGAGCCGACGGTGTTCGACGGCGTGTCCAACACGATGAAGATCGCCCGCGAGGAGATCTTCGGCCCGGTGCTGTCGGTGATCCGCTTCAAGACCGAGGAAGAAGCCGTCGCGATGGCCAACGACAGCAGCTACGGGTTGCAGGCCAGCGTCTGGAGCAGCAACATCAACCGGGCGCATCGCGTGGCCCGGGCCCTGCGCGCGGGGACCGTGCACGTCAACCAGTACGACGAGGACGACATCACGGTGCCGTTCGGCGGCTTCAAGCAGAGCGGGAACGGGCGGGACAAATCGCTGCATGCGTTCGACAAGTACACGGAGCTGAAGACGACCTGGATCCGGCTCGACTGAACCGGCCGGCCATCCCCGGATTGGCATCCGGGCTACGGAGATGCCCATGAACCACTCGCAGAACGAACACCTGTTGGCCCGCAAGGCGGCCGCCACGCCGCGCGGCGTCGGCGTGCTGGGCACCTTCTTCGCCGACCATGCCGAGAACGCCGAGCTGTGGGACGTCGAAGGCCGCCGCTACCTCGACTTCGCCGGCGGCATCGCGGTGATGAACACCGGCCACCGCCACCCGAAGGTGATCGCGGCGATCCAGGCCCAACTGGAGCGCTTCACCCACACCTGCTACCAGGTCGTGCCCTACGAGGGCTACGTCGCGCTGGCCGAGAAGCTCAACGCGCTGACCCCCGGCCGCCACGCGAAGAAGACCGCCCTCTTCAGCACCGGCGCCGAGGCGGTCGAGAACGCCGTCAAGATCGCCCGCTCGCACACCAAACGCTCGGGCGTCATCGCCTTCGGCGGCGCCTTCCACGGCCGCAGCATGTTCGCGGTGGCGCTGACCGGCAAGGTGCAGCCCTACAAGACCGGCTTCGGCCCCTTCCCGCCCGAGATCTACCACGCGCCCTTCCCCGGCGAGGGCACCAGCCTCGCCGAGGTGCAGAAGGCGGTGCACCACCTGTTCAAGGC
>NZ_JBFUEB010000265.1:0-1920 GCF_056404395.1 Rhizobacter sp. P2_D12
GCCCGGCGAAGGCCAGCGCCCTGGCGCCCATCGCCGTGCGCGCCGCATCGTCGCGCAGCAGCCGCGCGGCCTGGGCCACGAGCGCAGCGGCGTCCGGCACGCGCAAGGCAGCGCCCCCATCGACCGCGTCGATCGTCGCGTCGAGAAAGTTGAACGTGTGTTCGCCCACCAGCACCGGCTTGCCCAGTGCGCAGGCTTCGATCAGATTCTGGCCGCCCAGCGGCAGCAGGCTGCCGCCGATATAGGCGCAGTCGCAGGCGGCGTAATAGGCGAACATCTCGCCCATCGAGTCACCCAACAGCACGTCGGCGTCGATGGCGGCGGTGTTGTCAGCATCGAGCTGCGAGCGGCGCGCAAGCGTCAAACCGCTCGCCTCGACGAGCGTCGCCACGTCATCAAAACGCTGCGGATGGCGTGGCACCAGCAACAGCAACGCGCCCTGTGGCTTGTCGCGGTGCTGCCGCCATGCATCCAGGATCAGGGTCTCTTCGCCTTCGCGCGTGCTGGCGCACAGGAACACCGGCCGGCGCCCCGCACCATCGATGCGCGTGCGCAGCCAGGCGCCCTTCTCCAGCGAGCTCGGTGGCGGCACGATGTCGAACTTGACGCTGCCGGTGACGACGACGTTCGGTGCGCCCAGCGACGCGATCCGCGCCGCGTCGGCGTCGGTCTGCGCCGCCACCAGCGTGAACGCGCGCGCCGCTTCCAGCATCACGGCGCCGGCCTTGCGGCCCCGCTTGAGCGAGCGTTCGGACAGGCGCGCATTGGCCAGCACGACCGGCACGCCCTGCCGCGTGCAGGCGTGGATCAGGTTCGGCCAGACCTCGGTTTCCATCAGGATGCAGGCGATGGGACGATAACGGCGCAGGAAGCGCGCCGTCATCCAGCCCGTGTCGTAGGGCAGGTAGGCCTGCACGACGCGCTCGCCGTGGCGCGCAAACAGGTCGCGCCCGGTGGCGCGGCCGGTCGGCGTCATGTGGGTCAGCAGGATGCGGCTATCCGGCCAGGCCAGCAGCAGCGCATCAATCAGCGGCTCGCTGGCGCGCGTCTCGCCCACCGACACCGCATGCACCATGATCGTGGGCCGCTCGCCAGCGGCAGGGCCGCCCAGGGACAGTCGTTCATCCCAGTGCGCGCGGTAGCCCGGCTCCTTGCGCCCGCGCCACCACAGCCGGCCCAGCACCGCCGGCATGGCCAGCCACCAGAGGCTTGAGTACAGCGTGCGGTTCATGTCATGCCGGCGCCAGCAGGCGCCGTGCAGCCGCGATGACGTCATCGCTTGAAGGCGGCGCGCCCAGGTCGCCCAGGTTGACGATGCGATCGGACCAGTTGCCTTCGGTCTTCCACTTGGGCGAATCGCAGTAAATTTCGATCGTCGGCCGCACGAAGGCGGCGGCGATATGGGTCAGGCCCGTGTCGACACCCACCGCAAGGCGCGCATGCTGCGCCAGTAATACCGCATCCATCATCGACAATTTTGGCAGCACGCGGGCATTGGGCATGGCTGCCGCCAACGCCTGGGCATCCTCGTGTTCGGCCTTTGAGCCCCATGGCAGCAGCACCGGCATCGGTGCGAGCGCCGCGCCCAGTGCGATCCAGTTGGCGTCCGCCCACTTCTTGGCCGCGCGCGCCGTGCCATGGAAAAAGACCGCGTAGTCGTCGTGCGGCAAAAACGCCGGCCGCGTGGCAGGCGTCGGCGCGGGCAACCCGAACTCGGGGGCCGAGTCGACGCTGTAATCGAGCGCAGCGCCCGCGACCATGCGCCCGCGCGCGACGGCATGCGTGCGCGGATTCAACGGGATGCTGTCGGTATGGAAGATGCGCGAGATGCCTTCATAGCCCGAGCCTTCGCTGCCGTTGGCCAGGCCGACTTTTTTACCACCCTTGCGCACGCGCGCCGCGCCCATGATGATGCCGGTG
>NZ_JBFUEB010000266.1:0-1911 GCF_056404395.1 Rhizobacter sp. P2_D12
CGGCTCGGTCGACCTGCCGCGCGCGGTGTTTGGCGAGTATTACCAGAGCCTGGACCTGGTCCAGAATTTCCCCGGCATCGGCGCGCTCGGCATCGCCACGCGGCTGGCGCCCGGCGACGTGGCGGCGCACGAGGCGCAGGTGCACGCCGATGGCTTTCCCGATTACCGTGTGCAGCCGGCCCCGGCCGCCCCGGCAGCCGGGACGGTGCTCGCGGTGATTTCGCACATCGAGCCGTTCAATGCGCGCAATCTGCGCGCGTTCGGTTTCGACATGGCCAGCGAACCGGCGCGCCGCGCGGCCCTGCTGGCAGCACGCGACAGCGGCCAGGCGACCCTGAGCGGCAAGGTGGTGCTGGTGCAGGAAGACGATGGCAGCGCCGAATCCGGGGTGCTGATGTACCTGCCCGTGTATCGCACGGGCCGCCTGATCGACGACGTCGCGCAGCGCCGCGCCGCGCTGACCGGCTGGATCTACGCGCCGTTTCGCATGAATGACCTGATGCGCCGGGTGGGGGGCGTCAGCGCACCCGAACTCGATGTCACGATCCACGATGGTGACACCAGCTCACCAGCCACGCTGTTGTACCAGTCGGCCGGCGTCGCCGACCACACGGCGCCGCGCTTCTCCACGACCACCCGGATGATGATTGCGGGCCGTGTCTGGACCGTGCGGATGGGCTCCGGCGCCGCGCTGGAAGCCACGCTCGACACGGCACGCCCGCGCATGATCGCCATCGCCGGCATCGTGCTCGGCGCGCTGGCCAGCCTGATCGTCTGGCTGCTGGCCAGCTCGCGCCGGCGCGCGCTGGAACTGGCGCACGCGATGACGCTCGAACTGCGCGAGTCGCACGACCGCATCGCCGCCGACGGCCGCCGCACCCGGGTGATCCTGGAAACCGCGTACGACGGCTTTGTCGCGCTCGACCGCCAGGGCCGCGTGACCGACTGGAACGCGCAGGCTTCGCAAATTTTCGGCATGGAAGCCGAAGATGCCATCGGCCGTCGGGCCGAGGAATTGCTGCCTGCCGAAGGCCATGCGGCCTTCCGCAACGCGTTCGACGCCTTCGCCAGGAGTGGCGTGGGCCCACTGCCGGGCCAGCCGGCCGAAACCGAGGTGCTGCACACGAGCGGACGGCGCGTGCCGGTCGAACTGGCGGTGGCGCTGTTGCCGCCGTCGGACGGCGCCGGGGCCACCGTGTTCGTGCGCGACATCACATCGCGCCGCGCCGCCGAGGAGCGCGAACTGCAGCGCCAGGCGGGCCTGGTCGAAGCGCGCATGGCATTGCACCGCGCGCAAAAGCTCGAAGCGGTCGGCAAGCTGACCGGCGGCGTGGCGCACGACTTCAACAACATCCTGCACATCATCAGCGCCAACGTGCAGCTGATGCTGCGCGCCGATGGTCCGCCCACGCGCAAGCGCCTGCACAACGTGCTCGATGCGGTCGACCGCGGCTCGAAGCTGGCCGGCCAGCTGCTCGCGTTCGCGCGGCGCCAGCCGCTGCACCCGAGCGTCGTCAACGTGGCCGAGCTGCTCGAGCGCAGCGACAGCCTGCTGCAGCGCGCCGCCAGCGACGCCGTCACGCTCGAGCGCAGCAGCGCGCCCGACCTGTGGCCGACGCTGGTCGATCCGAACCAGCTCGAGCACGTGCTGCTCAACCTGATCATCAATGCACGCGATGCAATGGACGGGGGCGGCCACATCGCACTGCGGCTGGCGAATGCGACCATCAGCACCGCAGCCGGCCAGCTCGATGCCGAGCTGGCGCCGGGCGACTACGTGATGATCACGGTGGCCGACACGGGCCACGGCATGCCGCCCGAGGTCATGGAGCACGCGTTCGAGCCGTTCTTCACCACCAAGCCGGAAGGCAAAGGCACGGGACTGGGACTGTCGATGGCGCACGGCTTCGT
>NZ_JBFUEB010000267.1:0-1887 GCF_056404395.1 Rhizobacter sp. P2_D12
CCGCATGAACCAAGCTGACGACTCTTCGACGACCCTGCCGCCTGACGCCGATGCCGGCGAGGCGGCGGCCGCGAAGCCCAAGCGTCGACGCACCGCCAAGGTGGCCGCCGAGGTCGCCGAGGCCGGGACCGAAGCCGCTGTCACTGGAACCGCCGAAGCCGCTGCAGCGCCGGTGGCCGAGGGTGGCGAGCCGGCACCCAAGCCGGCTCGCAAACGCAAGAGCGCGGTGAAGGCCGACGCCGAACCCGCGGCGGCGACGGTCGAGGCTGCGCCTGTGCCGGCGCCCGAGCAGCCACCCGCTGAGCCGCCGCTGGTGCTGCAGGCAGCAGTGCCGCCGGTGGTCGCCGAAGGACCGGTGTTGTTCACCGTCGGCGAGGTCCAGCCCGATCTGCCCCCCGACTGGGATCCGCCGGGCCTCGAGCGCGAGGTCGACGAGAACGGCGTGCCGACACGCGCATCGCGCAACCGCCGCCGCGGTGGGCGCAAGGAGCAACAGCGTCGCCTGGAGGGCGGCGTCGAAGGCGAGGGTGCGCCCCAAGCCGCGGCTGCCGTCGCGATGCCGGATGCCGGCGAGCTGTTCGCGACCGTGCTGTCCGGTGATTTCGATGCCGAGTTGCCGGAGTCGGCGCAAGCGCCGTCCGAGCCTGTCGAGCAAGTGGCTGCGGCCGTTGCCGAGGACGATGCGGACGATCAGGACGGCGACACTGCCGAAACCGCGTCCGAAGACCCGGCCGAGCGCAAGCGCGTGCTGCAGGCCGACCCCGATGCTCCCAAGCTGCACAAGGTGCTGGCGCAGGCCGGCGTCGGGTCGCGCCGCGACATGGAAGAGATGATTGCCGACGGCCGCATCACCGTGAACGGCCAGGCCGCGCACACCGGCCAGCGCATCTCGTTCGGCGACCAGATCAAGGTCGACGGCAAGCCGGTGCGCGTGCGCATCGTGCCGCCGGCGCCGCGCATCATCGCGTACCACAAGCCGGTCGGCGAGGTCGTCACGAACGACGACCCGCAGCACCGCCCGACGGTGTTCCGCCGCCTGCCGCGCCTGCAGCAGGGCAAGTGGCAGTCGGTGGGTCGCCTCGACCTGAACACCGAAGGCCTGCTGCTGTTCACCAACTCCGGCGAACTGGCCAACCAGCTCATGCACCCGCGCTTCGGCGTCGAGCGCGAGTACGCAGTGCGCGTGCTCGGCACGCTGGAAGAAGGCGACAAGGCCAAGCTGCTCGCCGGCGTGCCGGTCGAGGGCCAGACCGCGGCCTTCAAGTCGATCACCGACGGCGGCGGCGAAGGCGCGAACCACTGGTACCGCGTCGTCATCACCGAAGGCCGCAACCGCGAGGTGCGCAAGCTGTTCGACACCGTCGGCCTGACGGTCAGCCGCCTGATCCGCATCCGCTACGGCACCGTGGTGCTGCCGCGCGGCCTGAAGCGCGGCGTCTGGGTCGACCTCGACGAGAACGACGTGCGCACCATCCGCCGCCTGGCGGGCGGCGGCGACGGCCAGCGCCGCGACAACAACAACTCGCGCAACGACAACCGCAACGACCGCGGCGGCCGCGGCAATCCGCAGCAGAACAGCAACGCCGGCGGCGGCAACAACAACCGCCCGCGCAACGAGCGCGATGGCCAGCAGCGCCCGAACGACCGGCAAGACCGCGGCCCGCGCGGCAACCGCAACCCGCAGGGCCCGAACCAGGGCCAGCCGGTGCCGGCCCAGGCGCGCGAGCGCAGTGCCGACAGCTTCGACCGCGACGACGAGGACCTGGATTTCGACCCGGCCAAGATCCCGAACCCGCTCGAACAGACCTTCGACAAGCGCTTCGTGCAGAAGCCGCGCAGCCCGGCGGGCGGCTCGGGCTTCGGCCGCGGCGGCGGCGGCTTCGGCCC
>NZ_JBFUEB010000268.1:0-1798 GCF_056404395.1 Rhizobacter sp. P2_D12
GTGCAGCGCGTCTCCGACATCATCGGCGAGATCACTGCCGCGTCGTCCGAGCAGAGCGACGGCATCGGCCAGGTCAACACCGCCGTCACCCAGCTCGACCAGATGACGCAGCAGAACGCCGCTCTGGTCGAGGAATCGGCGGCCGCCGCCGAAAGCCTGCGCGAGCAGGCGCAGCGCCTGGCCGCCGTGGTCGCGACCTTCCGCCTCGAGTCCGGCGACGGCCCGATGCTGCAACCCGTGGCCAGGCCGGCGCCCGCGCCGGTCGCAGCCAAGCCGACGGCCGCGAAACCGGCCGCCGTCAAGCCGGCCGTTGCCGCAACCCCGTCCAGGCCCGCGGCGTCCCAGCCCGTCCCCGCGGTCAAGACCGAACCGAAACCCGTCGCACCGGCCCCGCGCGCCGAGCCGCTGCCCGCCCCGGTGGTGAGCAAGCCGGCCGCCAGCGCGACTCCCGGCGACGACTGGGAAACCTTCTGATCCTCCGCGCTCCCATGACCCTGAACAACCTCAGCATCCGCACCAAGCTCGTCGGAGGTTTCGCCCTCGTCCTCGCCATCGCGCTGCTGCAAAGCGGCCTGTCGATCCAGCGCCTGTCGCACGTCAACGACCAGGCGGCCGCCATCGCCACCAACTGGCTGCCGAGCGTCCGCACGCTGGGCGACCTGAACGCCGACCTGGCAAGCTACCGCGTGACGCGGCTGCGCCTCGCGCTGGCCGACACCTCGCTGGACGTCGACCCGATCGAGGAATCGCTGAAGAGGCTGGATGCCCGCTTCGAGAAGCACCGCGCCCACTACCAGGCGACCATCAGCTCGCCGCAGGAGAAGGCGCTGTACGAGCAGTTCGCGCAGCAGTGGAAGGTCTACACCGGGTTCACGCCCGAGATGCTGCGCCTGGCGCGCGAGATGGACACGACCGGCCTGAAGAAGCTGCTCAGCGGCCCGGCCGGACAGGCCTATGCGGACGCGACCGCGACGATCGACAAGCTGATCGAACTGAACACCGCCGGCAGCGACGCGGCCAGTGCCGAGGCGGCAGCCACCTATGCCTCGTCCCGCCTGGTGCTGCTGACCGGCCTGGGCGTGATGGCGGCACTGGGCATGACCATCGCAGGCTTCCTGTCGCGCCGCCTGTCGGGCGCGGCGGCGCAAGCGGTGGCCGATGCCAACCGCATCGCCGACGGCGACCTGAGCCGGCCGATCCTGGCCTCGGGCACGGATGAAATGGGCCGGCTGCAGCGCGCGCTCGGCGCGATGCAGGACAAGCTGCGCGGCATCGTCGGCGACGTGCGCCAGAACGCCGACGGCGTGGCCACCGCCAGCACGCAGATCGCGCAGGGCAACAGCGACCTGAGCGGGCGCACCGAACAGCAGGCGAGCGCGCTCGAGGAGACGGCGGCCTCGATGGAGCAGCTGTCCAGCACCGTGCAGCAGAACGCCGACAACGCCCGCCAGGCCAACCAGCTGGCGCAGAGTGCCTCCAGCGTCGCGGTGTCCGGTGGCGAGGTGGTGAGCCGCGTGGTCGACACGATGAAGGGCATCAACGACTCGTCGCGCCGCATCGCCGACATCATCGGCACGATCGACGGCATCGCGTTCCAGACCAACATCCTGGCGCTGAACGCCGCGGTGGAAGCGGCACGCGCCGGCGAACAGGGCCGCGGCTTCGCGGTGGTGGCCGGCGAAGTGCGCAGCCTCGCGCAGCGCAGCGCCGATGCGGCCAAGGAGATCAAGACGCTGATCTCGACCAGCGTCGAGCGCGTCGAGCAGGGCAGTGCGCTGGTCGACGAGGCCGGCTCTAC
>NZ_JBFUEB010000269.1:0-1783 GCF_056404395.1 Rhizobacter sp. P2_D12
TTCAACAAGCCGCGTCGCGATGCTGATGGCTTACCATGCACTGTCACCACTTCCTTGCCCGCCCGTGAAAATCGCCATCGGCCACCGCCTCTTTGCCTCCGTGCTCCTTGCCATGCTGACGGTGGCCGCCGCCGCCGTGCTGCTGCTGCGCCAGAATGTGCTGGGCAGTTTCGGTGACTATGCGGTGGCGATCGAACTGGATCGCCTCGATGAACTCTCTGGCGCCGTCGCGCGCCATTACAGCCAGCATGGCGACTGGACGTTCCTGCCGTCCGGTGACGAACGGCGCGACTGGATCGGCGGCGAGTTGACGCGCTTGCAGTCCGTGCGCGGGAAGCCGGCGCCACCGGTCGGGCCGGTGGGGCCGGTCGGTCCAGTAGCGCCGGTGGACCCTGTCGCCGCTGCAGCGCCTGCGGCACCCGCCGCTCCCCTGCACGCGCGAGCCGGCCCACCCATGCCACCGCTACCACCGCCCCCACCCGCCCCACCCGGCGTGATCGCCGACCTGCACACGCGCATCACGCTGCTCGATGCAAATAACGCGTATCTCGCCGGCCGCCCGCCGGGCAACCTGCCACTGGCCCGGCGCGCGCTCACCGTCGATGACCGCACGATCGGCTATCTCGGCGTCGCGCGCAGCGCACGGCCCAGCGACGCGATGGCGTTTGCGTTTCTCGACCAGCTACAACGCAGCCTGTGGCTGATCGGTGGGCTCGCCCTGGTACTCAGCGCGCTGGCGGCAATCGGCCTGGCGCGCCACTTCCGGCGCCCGATCGACCGCCTCGCGCGCGGCGCCGGCGCTCTGGCTGCGGGCGACTACGCCGTGCGCCTGCCGGTCCAGCGCAGCGACGAACTGGGCGACCTCGCGCGCCATTTCAATGTGCTGGCCGAGCGGCTCGATCAGGCCGAAGCGGCGCGCCGCCAGTGGGTGGCCGATACCTCGCACGAGCTGCGCACGCCGCTGGCCGTGCTGCGCGCGCAGCTCGAAGCGATCCAGGATGGCGTGCGCCAGGCCACACCCGCCACGGTCGATGCGATGGTGCTGCAGGTACACGCGCTGACGAAGCTGATCGACGAACTGTATGCGCTGGCGCGGGCCGACGTCGGCGAACTGGCATGCCAGCGCGTGCCGCTCGACCTGTGGCAACTGGCGAGCGCTGAAGCGCAGGCATTCGGCGCGCGCTTCCAGGCGGCCAGCCTGACGTTCGAGACCGGCCGGGCGCCGGCACAATTACAGGTGCTGGGCGACCCGGACCGCCTGCGTCAGGTGCTGGCGAACCTGTTCGAGAACAGCCTGCGCTACACGGCGCCCGGCGGCGCGGTGCGGCTAAGCGCGCAAGTGCACGACGGCCAGTTGTACCTGATGCTCGACGACAGCGCGCCCGGCGTGCCCGATGCCGCGCTGGCGCGGCTGGCCGAGCGCTTCTACCGCGTCGATGCATCGCGCAGCCGCGCGCATGGCGGCGCGGGCCTGGGTCTGGCCTTGAGCCGGCGCCTGCTCGAAGCGCAGAGCGGCGCGCTGAACTTCGCCCATTCACCAATGGGCGGCCTGCGCGTGACCGTGTCGCTGCCGCTGCTTGAAAAGGACACACCATGAACAGCACGATCATGATCGTCGAAGACGAACCGGAACTGGCCGCCGTGATCGCCGACTACGCACGCGCGGCCGGTTATATCCCGACCGTGCATGGTGACGGCGCGCAGGCCCTGGCGGCGATCCGCGCGGCGCCGCCGGATCTGATCGTGCTCGACCTGATGCTGCCTGGCCTTGATGGTCTGGCGC
>NZ_JBFUEB010000270.1:0-1770 GCF_056404395.1 Rhizobacter sp. P2_D12
GGCCAGCCGCGGCATGCTCTTGAACTACAACGTGTTCGCCCAGAGCAGCGGCGGCTCGGTGGCCAGCAATCTCGACCTGCGTTATTTCGATCCGCACGGCAGCTTGAGCAGCACCGGCGCGGCCATCCTGCGCGGCGAAGAGCGCGGCTACACGCGTTATGACACCACCTGGACTTACGCCAACCAGGACCGTTTGACCACCGTGCAACTGGGCGACACCGTCACCCCGGCGCTGAGCTGGTCGCGCGCGCTGCGCCTGGGTGGCATCGAGTGGCGCCGCAACTTCGAGCTGCGCCCGGACCTGGTGACGTATCCGGTGGCCTCGATTGCCGGTTCGGCCGTCGTGCCCACGAGCGTGGACCTGTTCGTGAACAACGTGCGCCAGTTCAGCACCAGGGTGCCCACCGGCCCGTTCGTGGTCGACCAGGTGGCGGGCCTGAACGGCGCCGGCCAGGCCACCGTCATCACGCGCGATGCGCTGGGACGCGAAGTCGCCACCACGCTGCCGCTGTACGTCGACACCCGCCTGCTGGCGCGCGGCCTGACCGATTTTGCCGTCTCCCTTGGCGCGCTGCGGCGCGATTATGGCGTCGCATCGTTCCGCTACGGCGGTCCGGCGGCAGTGGGCTCGGTGCGCCACGGCTGGACCGATCGCCTGACGCTGGAAGGGCATGCCGAAGCCGGTAGCGGCCAGGTGCTGGTCGGCGGCGGTGTGCTTGCGCGCGTGCCGGGCGCCGGCGTGGCCAGCGGCGCACTGGCGGCCAGCGCCGGCCGTTATCGTGGCTGGCAAGCCACGCTCGGCTACCAGTATGTGTCGCCACGCTTCGCGCTCGACCTGCAATCGATCCGCGCCAGCGCCAGCTTCGGCGACCTGGGCACGCTCGAAGGCACGCCGGTGCCGCGCGCGCTCGACCGGGCCAGCATCAGCACCGCGTTCGCCGGCAACAGCTTCAGTATGAACCTGATTCAGCTGCGCACGCCGCTGGTAGCGGGCGTCGCGCCGGTGCCCGATCCGTTCGGCAACCCGCTGAGCAGGCTGGCCGGGCTGGCCCCGACCCCGGTTCCGTCCCAGGTGACGCGCACCGTGTCGCTGGCCTGGTCGCGCAGCGTCGGCCAGCGCGGCTACTTCAGCCTGGGCGCGTTCCAGGACCTCGAGCGGCGTGCCGAACGGGGCATCACGGCCACCTTCAGCATGGCCTTCGATTCGCGCGTGGCGGTCAACGCCAATGCGGGGCGCCAGCGCGGCGAGCAGGTGGCGTCGGTGTCGATGGGCCGCGCGCCGGACTTCGACGGTGGCCTCGGCTGGGCCGTCCAGGCAGGCAAGACCGGGGCGCAGCGCTACGACCAGGCCCAGGTGCAATACCTGGGCGCGCACGGCCGCGCGATCGTGTCGACGCAGCGCGTAGGCGAGAGCCGCAACACGAGCCTGGATGTCAGCGGCGCCATCGTCGCGATGGATGGCGCGCTGATCACCGCGCGCAATGTCGGGCGCGGCTTCGCGCTCGTCTCGAGCGGCGCGCCCGACCTGCYGGTGCTGCAGGACAATCGCCCGATCGGCCGCACCGACCGCAACGGGCGCCTGCTGGTGCCCGACCTGCAGCCATACGCCGCCAGCCGGATCGCGATCGACCCGTCGTCGCTGCCGTCCGATACCCGCATCCCGCGCACGGTCCTCGAGATCGTGCCGCGCCAGAATGCCGGCGTGGTGGCGCGCTTCGCGATCGAACGCTATGCGGCAGCAACGCTCACGCTGGTGCGCGCCGATGGCAC
>NZ_JBFUEB010000271.1:0-1764 GCF_056404395.1 Rhizobacter sp. P2_D12
GGGCCGCCGTTGCCAGTTGCAGGTCGCGCTGCAGATTGATCGCGGTCAGCCAGGCATTCGCGGGCAGGGCGCTGTCGATGGCGGCGGCCAGTGCGGCCAGTTCGCCTTCGCGCCGCAGCGCGCGCAGCAGGCCCTGCTGCGCCAGCAGGCGTTCGCGTGCCGCCTGCGCGGTGGCCGCCTGCGCCTGGCTGGTCTGCGCCGCACTGGCCGCCTGCTGCAGCGTGGCCGTGCGGCGCTCCAGCGCGGCGCTTTGCCAGCGCAGCGCCCCACTGCCGGCCGCTGCCGCCAGAACGATCGCGGCCAGAGCCACCCCGGCGCGGCGCAGCGTGCGGCGCACGCGCACGCCGTCGCGGTAGCTGCGCGGGATCATGTCGATATCAGCCATCTGCTCCTCCGCGCAGCGCCAGGCCGGTGGCCAGTGCGAGCGATGTCGTCGCCTGTTCGCCTGCCGTGTCGTGTGCCATATTTTGGGCYGGTTCGGGGAAGGCGCCGAACGGATCGAGCAGGTGCACCGGCACGTCGATCAGCTCGGCGATCCGGGACTGGATATCGGGGTAGCGCGCCAGGCTGCCGTTGAGGTACAGGCGGCTGATCGAGCTGCCGCGCGTGCGCGAGGCCACGTACACCTGCGTGTGGGCGAGTTCGTCTGCCAGTGCCTGGCAGGCCGGGTGCAGGATGGCGCGGATCGCGCGCCGCAGCTCGATGTGCGGATCGTCAATGGCCATGCCAGGCCGCGCGCCGATGCCATGCTGGCGCAGCAGGCTGGCGGCCGTATCGGGTTGCAGGTCGAGCGCGCCCGCGACAGCGCCCGCCAGCATGTCTTCGCCAAACGCGATCTCGCGATCGAGCATCAGGCGCCGGCCCCAGATCACGGTCAGGTAGCTTTTGGCGGCGCCGAAATTGAGCAGCGCGACCGACTGGCCGACGTCGCTGCCATGCAGCGTGGCCAGCAGGCGACCGATGGCAGCCGGGCCGATGTCGAGCGCGACGGGTTCGAGGCGTGCGTGCTCCAGCATCGCCAGGTAATCGAGCACCCGGTGCTTGAGCGCGGCAGCGACCAGCACCTGCCGTTCGCCGCCATCCATGTCGGCGCCGCGCACCTGGTAATAATCGATGACGTGCTGCCCGGCGCGCTCGCCCAGTTGCTCGCTCACCGCGCGGCCCACGGCCTGGGCCTCGGTCTGGCCGGTGGCGACATGCACGGTGAGCGGCAGGATGCGCACGTCGGCCGGGGGCAGCGCGGAAATCACGCGGCGGCCCTGGAACGGCGCCTGCGCCAGCGCGGCATCGACGAATTGCACCAGCGCCTTCGGGGAGGCCAGCAGCACGTCACGCGGCATCGGATAAGGCAGGGAACTGGCAGCGCGCAGGCGCCAGCCGCCATCGCGCCAGTCGGCCTGCACCAGGTTGAGCCGGTTGGCGGCGAAGTCGGCGCCGATCGGCCGCGCGCTTGAGGGCTGCAGGCGGCGTCGCAGGCCAGCCACAAGACGGTGCAGGGTCATGGCGCGGCGTCTCCCATCGGTGCGTGATAGCGAATGGCGCCAGGCGCGTGTGGATGCATGATCTCGTCCATCAGCATTTGTCGGCTGCGACAACCCGCAGCAGCGGGCGCCGGCTGTCGCTCGCTTCGTTGCTGTAGAAGGTGGCAGCCTGGCCCGGGTCGAGCAGGCGCAACAGCAGGCCGTGCTCGGGGAAGCGTTTGGCGGCCCAGCTGTCAAGCAGGCCGGTGACGTTCAGGATGGCCGGTCCGGTGCTGGTCACGCT
>NZ_JBFUEB010000272.1:0-1725 GCF_056404395.1 Rhizobacter sp. P2_D12
ATGCGCATGAGCGGCGACAATCCGGCAGCCGTCGCGAAGGTACGGGACATGATGGAGCGCCAGGTCGGGCACATGGTGCGCCTGATCGACGACCTGCTCGACATCGCCCGCATCAGCGGCGGCAAGCTGGAACTCAAGCGCCAGCGCACCGACCTGGCGGCCATCCTGGCCAGCGCGGTTGAAACGAGCATGCCGCTGATCGACGCAGGCGAGCATGCATTGACGGTCGACGTGCCCGATGCGGCCCTGCCGGTCGACGCCGACGCGACCCGCATCGCACAGGTCGTGGCCAACCTGCTCAATAACGCCGCCAAGTACACGCCGCCGGGCGGGCAGATCGCCCTGTCGGCGCGGCGCGATGGCCTTGACGCCGTGATCACGGTGCGTGACAGCGGCGTGGGCATCGCGGCGGATGCGCTGGCCGGCGTGTTCGAGATGTTCAGCCAGATCGGCCGCACGGTCGACCGCTCGCAGGGCGGGCTGGGCATCGGCCTGTCGCTGGTGCGGCGCCTGGTGGAGATGCATGGCGGCTCGGTTGCCGCCACCAGCGCCGGCGCCAATGCCGGCAGCATCTTCACGGTGCGCCTGCCATTGGCCGCCGAGGCAGTACAGGCCGCGCCCGCGCCAGGCGAACCTGCGCCGGCGCTTGACAACGCGGCCGGCGGCCTGAAGGTGCTGGTGGTGGACGACAACGTCGATGCGGCCGTGACGCTGTCGATGATCCTGGAGATGTCCGGCTACACGGCGAAATTGGCGCACGACGGCTACGAGGCGCTGGCCGTCGCGCAGGCGTTCGGCCCGCGCGTGGCGTTTCTGGACATCGGCATGCCGGGCATGAGCGGCTACGAGACGGCGCGCGCGATCCGCGCCACGCCGGGCCTGGAAGACATCGTGCTGGTGGCGCTGACCGGCTGGGGCGCCGAGAGCGATCGCCAGCGCTCGAACGAGGCGGGGTTTGACCACCACCTGACCAAACCGGTGCAGCTCGACGTGGTCGAGGCGCTGCTGGCCGGCTTGTAACGCCGGCGCCCCGCCAGGCCAGTCAGTTGCGGCGCAGTTCGTCCTCGAGGTCGCCAATCAGCTGCGCCACGGTGGGCGTGATGCCCTTGTCGCCCGGCGTATAGAACACGCCTGGCAAAACACTGTCTTCTTCGAGCTGCGGCAGCAGTTCTTCGATCAGTTCTTCCAGCGAGAACGCCTGCGCGTCGTAGCCATCCCACTCGAATTCGGCGCACAGCGTGGCGTATTCGTTGGCCGGCCACATTGGAAACACGAGGGTGCCGTCGTCGGTTTTGGCCAGCGCCCAGCCGTCCTGGTACAGGCCCCATACTTCGCGCGCCTCGGCCGCGCGCCGGATGAAATACTCGTAGCGTTCCGGTCCCGCCAGCGTCACGACGGCCGCCAGCTGCTGGCCGCCCAGCGTGATCGCCGAGATGATCTGTTCGCTCATCACCACTCCAGTCCATCGAGGCGTGATGCCCCACAGCCGTCAGGATACGCCATCAGGATGCACGAGGTGCGTTTGTCACCTAACGAACGGCTGTGACGTGGCGGGTGCTGTCTTGACGACCGGGGGCGGCGTGGCATGCAGGTCGTAGCGCACATCGTGCCGGTCGCACGGCGGCGCATCGAGCACCAGAAAGGCGTCCCAGCCCAGCCGGCCCGGGCTGACGGCGTCCAGCGTGGTGTTGTGGACATCGGCCGCGCGCAGCACCAGCTCGACTT
>NZ_JBFUEB010000273.1:0-1722 GCF_056404395.1 Rhizobacter sp. P2_D12
ATATCGGTGTGCATGGCCAGCCCGTTATCCAGGCAGCGCACGCTGGCCCGGCCCTCGGAAAACACCGTTTCGCGCTCGCTCTCTGGCAACAGGCCCGGCCAGACCTGGCCGGATGCGACGTCGCGCACATGGCACGTCAAGCCGGTGTCGCCGATGCCGGTGCGGGTAATCTGTTTATCATCCCAGCGGCTGGCGCCAGTGCCATCGCTGGCCACGACCAGGTGATAGCGGCCATTGGACAGCAGCTGAACTTCGGGCAGCACCGGGGGCTCGCTCCCGATGACGCGCGCATACGGGCGCGCCGTCACGCTCTGGCTGGCGGTTGCCGCGCCGGTGTAACGGCGTTCGGCGGCCGCACCGGAGACCGGCACCGGTTCTTGCAGCAAGGGCAGCGCGGCCCGGAATTCGGGATCGCGGCAGAAGCGGCGCTGCATCGGCTCGCCCAGCAAATGGCGGGCCAGCGCCAGCAGCAGCATCGCCTGATGGCGCGCGGCGTACGCCCGCACGATGACCTGGCGCTCGCCTTGCGGCAAACGGCTTGGTGCGTAGTCGAGCGCTTCATACAACCCGAGTTCGCCCAGCATGCCTTGCGCCGCGAAGGCGCGCAGATTGGTGCTGGCCAGGCCCGGCATCACGCCCAGCGCCAGCGCGGCGGCATACGGCGCGGCGACCAGGTCATCGTCGCGCTGGCGCTGCAGCGCGGCGGCGGGCAAGCCAAACTGGCCGGAGCGGTAGCGCGCAGCGGCGTCCACGGCATTGCAACGGGATGGCGAAAAGCCCCACAGCACGTCCCTGCTTTTGGCGTGCGCAGCCTGGGCGCGCACCAGCGCGCGGTCGGCAGCGTCGAGCAGCGTGTCGCGCCAGACCGGCATCCAGAGTTGCGGCGCCAGCAGATCGGCCATGGCGCCACGGCGCGACAGCAGCAGCGTGCTCCCGCCAGCCATGCGCTGCGGGCGCCCGAGCGACCACCAGTGCTGCTGCGGCAGCTGGTCCTGGGCCACGGCGGCGAAACTGGCCATGCGCGACTCCGACGCCAGCAAGTCGCAACTGTCGCCGTCCAGGCGCTTGTCGCGCACGTGGTAGCCGGCGGCCAGCTGGCCGGTGGCGGGATCGACCAGTGCGCCGAAGTCCATGCGGGCAGCGTCGCGCGCTGCGGCGGCCAGCGCGGTCAGCCGTTCGATACGCTCCTGCGCGCAAGCGCGGCCCGCTTCCACCAGGGCAGCCAGGCCAGCGCCACCCGTTGCCGGCGCGTCGAGCTGCGCCAGTTCGCGCAGTGTCGGGATCCGGGTCAGGCTGGCGCCAAGCACATATTCCTGAACGGCGCGCATCCACGGCACCAGCACGTACAGGTCGTCCAGCTGCGCGCCGCAGCCGGCATGCAGACGCTCGACCCAGGCGACCAGCGCCGGTTCTGCCGCCGCATCCTCGGGCAGACTGGCCATCAGGCGTTCGGCATTGGCCAGCGCCAGGCGCAGGCAATCGGCAAGGCCCGGCAGTGTGTCGAGGGCGCGGCAGCGTTCGGGCGCCAGCGCGCCATCCATCTCGTCCAGCGCATCCAGGAATGACGCCGGCGCGCCATGCGCGTGTTCGCGCACGACCAGCAGCGTGGCGCGGATGCCGTCCGGCGCAGCGCCGGCGATCGGCTGATCCAGCACTTCGTCCATGCCGACGGCGAAGGTACGCAGCGCCAGCACCAGGCTGCCGCTGGCGGCGGTATCGACA
>NZ_JBFUEB010000274.1:0-1715 GCF_056404395.1 Rhizobacter sp. P2_D12
TCCTCGCCCACCATGTCGAYCATCGCCGCCACCCGCAAGCGGTCACCGATGCGCGCATACAGCACCTTGCGCTCGAAGTCGGTCACGCTGATCTCGGGCGCGATGTCGTCCTGGCGGATCGGCGCGCTCAGGCTGTAGCCCTTGAGCGGGTACAGCGGCAGGTAGATACCCACCGTGTCGGCCAGCGTGCGGCTCTGGATGCCAGCCGCCAGCACATAGGCGTCGGCCGTCACCAGGCCACCGACCGTGTCGATGCCGGTGATGCGGCCCYGCTCTGCACGCAGTCCCAGCGCGGTGCTGTTGACGACCCCGCGAAAGCGCGGATGCTCGCTCAGCCGTTCGGCCAGCGCCACGCAGAAGGCGTGGCAGTCGGCCACCGCTTCGCCCGGGTTGTAGATGCCGCCGGCCAGCAGGTGCTGGGCCGCGCCCAGTGCGGGCTCGTGCGCCGTGCATTCTTCGGGCGACCAGATCTGGCCCGCGCCCGGTTTGGACGCGGCGACATCGAACGCGGCGCGCGTGCGAAACACCACCAGTTTGCCGGCATCGCGCCAGCCAAAACGCTCTGGCGGCACGACCAGCGAGAGCGACGCCATCGCCCGGCGCGACAACTCGCCCAGCTCGAGCAGCTTGGCGGTGGTGCGGCGGTTGACGTCGGCGCGGCAGTGAGCCAAAAAGCTGGCCAGCCAGCGATACTGGCGCAGGTCGGCTTCCGGCCGGAAGCGCAACGGGCCGTCGGCCTGGAACAGCCATTTGAAGGCCTTGAGCGGGATGCCGGCGTCGGCCAGCGGCGCCACGTACCGGTAGCTGAGCTGCCCGCCATTGCCGTAGCTGGCGCCACTGCCCACGTCCGGCGCGCGCTCGAGCAGCGTGACCTCGTGGCCAGCTTCGAGCAGCCACCAGGCGGAGGCCAGGCCGACGACGCCGCCGCCGATGACGATTATGTGCTGCATGCCGGACTCTTTTTTTCGGGTGGGGACAGGGAGCTTAGGGGCAGCAGGCACGCACTGCCAATGAATCTAGCGCGCGCGCTCATAACCGCGATATATGTACGCGCCCGCATGCCAGTCAATCCGCCAGGCCGAGGATCGCGCGGCGGTGCAAGGCGGCCACGATGCGCTCTTCATAGCGCGCCAGCGCCGTCTCGCGCCCCGGCGTGGCGGCCGGGTCGGTTCCCGTGCCGCCGGCCAGCACGACCACGCCATGGCCCCGTGCGCGGTCCATGGCGAACACGGAACGCAATCCGTAGGCGTCGCCCAGGTGGCCCACGGCATCGAAGCCTGGCGCCAGCCGCAGGCCGGGGCGGTCCGGATAGTGGGCGTTGCCGAATCCGCGCGGACTGAGGATGCTGCCCAGCGGATTGCCGTTGCCGCCCACGCCGTCGTACGACCAGTGGCGGGCGAACATGCGCTCGAGCGTTGCGCCCTGCAGCAGGCGCGCGCCGTTATGCACGCCGCCAGCCATCAGCATGCGCATGATGACGCCCAGGTCGCGCGCGGCGATTCGCAAGCCGCCGGTGGGGCTGAACGGCGTCGCGTTGGTGCCCGGGACGTAGCCGTCCAGGCCCGGTGGCGGTACCGGTGGCCGCGCGCCGACGTCGTCGACCTGGGCGATCCACGGCCCGTTCGGCGCCCAGACCTCGCTGTCGACGGCGCGCTTGCGGTRGATGGTCGCGATATTGTCCTGCGCGGCCTTCGGCAACCCGGCCGGGTTGTAAC
>NZ_JBFUEB010000275.1:0-1712 GCF_056404395.1 Rhizobacter sp. P2_D12
GCAGCGCGAACTCGAACAGGCCGAGGCCCGCGTCAAGGAACTCGAAAAGAACGTCGGCGAACTGGAAAACCTGATGACTGTGCCGAGCCGCGCGGGCGCCGAAGCCGAGCAGGCCGCCGCAGCAGCGCCCGTCGTGGCGACGCCGGCCAAGCCAGTCACGCATCCACGCCTGAAAAAACCGGTGCCGGCGCCGGAGCCAGAAAAAGGCCTGGTCGACACGCTGCTGGACAATATGCTGTACATCGCCGCAGCGCTCCTGGTGATGCTCTTGATCCTGTTCGGCATCGCGCAGCGCCGCAAGCGCAATGCCCCGCCGGTGAAGCCGATGCCGACCGAACCGTCGGTGCTGGGCGCACCGGGCGCCAGCGCCCAGTCGCTGTTCGCCGAGAGCGGCGGCCAGAGCGTCGACACCAACAACAGCGTCTTCAATTCGAGCTTCGCGCCATCGGCCAGCCAGCTCGATACGAATGAAGTCGATCCKGTCGCCGAAGCCGATGTGTACATCGCCTACGGCCGCGATGCGCAGGCGGAGGAAATCCTGAAGGAAGCGCTGCGCACGCATCCGGACCGTCATCCGGTGCGGTTGAAGCTGCTTGAAATCTACGCCACGCGCAAGGATGCCCGCGCGTTCGAACTGCAGGCGCGTGAGCTGCATGCGCTCACGAACGGCCAGGGCGACGACTGGGCGCACGCTGCGGCACTGGGCCTGGGGATCGATCCGCAAAATCCGCTGTACGCGAACGCCGCGCCGGCCCCGGCGCAAACGCCGTCGGCGCAGGAACGCAGCCAGCAGGCGATCCTGTCGCAGCAGTACCAGGATGCGCTGCGTGCTGACGAGCCTTCTGCCGGCGCCGGCGCCGGCGCCGTTACCGGCGCGGCTGCTGCCGGCGCCGTCGCTGCTGCCTCTGCGTTCTCGCTGTCGAAGGACGATGCTGAGCACACCGCAACGCCGCATGCCGAGCCAGCGCCACGCACAGACGACAACACGCTCGACTTCGACCTGGGCGGGCTGACGTTCGAGCCGGTGACCGATGCTGACCGCGCGGCGCCGGCGCCTGCAAGCCGGCCCGACCCGGATGCAACGGCCGTGCCGGACCTCGACTTCGACATGCTGCCGCCAGCAGCGGCGGCAGGCAAGCCTGAATCGACACTGTCGACCGATGTCAACGACCTCGAGTTCGACATGGACTTCGATGCGCCGCCGGCCGGGCAACCCGCTCAGGCTATCGCTGCCACCCCGGTCACTCCGGCCGATCAGCGCGACGATTTCTCGCTCGACCTGACGCCGCAGCCGCAAATGCAGGCCACGCCGGTCGACATGGCCGGTCTGGCCAAGGACTTCGAGGGTTTGCCGTCGCTGCCGGCCAGCCCGTCRCAACCGGCGGACGCCACCGCGACGCCGAGCGATCCGCTGTTCGACCTCGATTCGATGGACTTCGGCGCACCCGTTACACCGGCGACGCCAGCGCCGGTGAATGATCCGCTGCCCGCGGTGCGCGGCTCGTCGAATGCGAACGTGTCAGAAGATCCGCTGTTCGACCTGGACGCGATGGACTTCGGCCTGCCGGCCGAGCCGCGTGCTTCCGGCGGCGCCGAGCCGAAAGACTTTGCGGCCCGCCAGGATGATCCGTTCGACATGTTCGACCTGCCGGACACGCCGGCGCCCGTGCCGGCGCCTGAAGAGCTGTCGTTGCCGCCGCTGCCCGATGCGC
>NZ_JBFUEB010000276.1:0-1711 GCF_056404395.1 Rhizobacter sp. P2_D12
CGCTGGCGCCGGGCACGTTGATGACCCGCGCCGGCAAGGCCGCCRCCGACTACGCGCTCGCGCTTTTAGGCGAATCAGGGGACGACCCGCGCGGCGCCGCGGTACTGGTGCTGGCAGGCCCCGGCAACAATGGCGGCGATGCACTGGAGGTGGCGGCCAACCTGGCCGAAGCCGGCGTCAACGCCACCGTGCTGCACTTGCCGGGCGACGGCAATGACGACGCGTCGAGCGAAACCGCCGCGGCCTACGAGCGCGCGCGTTCGGGCACGGTCGGCTGGCTCGACATGCTGCCACCCGATGGCCAGTGGGCGCTCGTCATCGACGGCTTGTTCGGGATCGGCCTGACCCGCGCGCTCGCCGGTGAGTACCGCGACGTGGTCGCGGGCCTGGATGACGTGCGCTGTCCAATCCTCGCGCTGGACGTGCCGAGTGGACTGGACGCCGACACGGGCGCCGTCATCGGCCCGGACGGCATCGCGGTGCGCGCGACGCATACCATCACGTTCATCGCCGACAAGCCGGGCCTGCACACGGCCGACGGGCGCGATCACGCAGGTTTGGTGCGTGTGGACACGCTCGGCGTGGATGCCGGGTCCACGGCCACGACGACAGCCATGAACGGACTGCCGGCCTTTGCGCACTGCTTTGCGGCGCGCCGCCAGAACTCGCACAAGGGCAGTTTCGGCGATGTCGCCGTGATCGGTGGCGCGCATGGCATGGCCGGTGCACCGGTGCTGGCCGCGCGCGGCGCGCTGTATGCCGGCGCGGGGCGCGTGTATGTCGCGGCGTTGAACACGCCGCCCGGCTACGACAGCAGCCAGCCCGAAATCATGTTCCGCGCGGCCGACGACCTGGATCTGTTTGGCCGCACGCTGGTGCTCGGGCCGGGCATGGGCGACTCGGTCGACGCGATCCGGCTGGTGGCCAAGGCACTCGACAGCGACTGCCCGCTGGTGCTCGACGCCGACGCGTTGAACCTGATCGGCGCCAGTCCCGACCTGCAGGCGCGCCTGGCGCAGCGGAGCGCCCCAAGCGTGCTGACGCCGCATCCGCTGGAAGCGGCGCGCATGCTCGGCATGACGGTGTCGGTGGTGCAGGCTGACCGCCTGGCCAGCGCGCGTGAACTGGCGCAGCGCATGCATGCGGTCGTGATTCTCAAGGGTTCGGGCACCGTGATCGCCGGGCCGGATGGCGCGGTGCTGATCAACCCCACGGGCAACGCAGGGCTCGCCACGGCAGGTAGTGGCGACGTGCTGGCGGGGATCTGCGGCGCGCTGCTCGCCCAGGGCTGGCCGGGCAAGGAAGCGGCGGCGGCGGCGGCCTGGCTGCATGGCGCAGCGGCCGACGCGCTGGTCGACGATGGCGTGGGGCCGATCGGCCTGACCGCCGGCGAGCTGCCAGCGGCGGTGCGCAAGGTGCTCAACGCGCAGGTGCGCGCAGGCAGCTGATTAATTATTTGACGAGGCGGCCGGCGGCGATCGTGATCGTCCGGCCGCAACGCGCGGCCATGCCCGGATCGTGCGTGACCAGCACCAGCGTCGAGCCGCGCTCGCGAYTGAGTTCGAACATCAGCCCGATGATCGATTCGCCGGTGGCGGCATCGAGGCTGCCGGTCGGCTCGTCGGCAAACAGCAGCGGCGGCTGGGTGACGAAAGCACGCGCCAGCGCGACGCGCTGCTGCTCGCCGCCCGACAAAAACTTGGGATAGTGC
>NZ_JBFUEB010000277.1:0-1694 GCF_056404395.1 Rhizobacter sp. P2_D12
CTGCCGGCCGGCGTCACGCTGATCGGCCCGGCCTTCAGCGATTTCGCGCTGGCGACGCTCGCGACGCGGCTGGCGCGGCTGTTCGAGCCGACCGCCGGCGCGATGCGCCACCCCATCGGTGCCGCGCCGGAGCTGGTGGCGCCCGCGCCGGCGCAGCCGCTGCGGCTGGTCGTCGTCGGTGCCCACCTGGGCGGGCTGGCGCTGAACTGGCAGCTCACCGAACGCACCGGGCGGCTGCTGCGCCGCACGCGCACCGCGGCGGCGTACCGGCTGTATTCGCTGACCGGCCACGCACCGACGCGACCCGCGCTGGTGCACGTGGGCGCCGCGGACGGCCGCGCGATCGACGTCGAGGTGTGGGAGTTCGATGCCGCCCACCTCGGCAGCTTCCTGCAGCTGGTGGGCGCGCCGCTGGCGCTGGGCACGGTGGAACTGTCCGACGGCACGCAGGAGCGCGGCTTCGTCTGCGAACCGCGCGGCGTCGCGTCCGGCGGCAGCGCGCTCGACATCACGGCCTACGGCGGCTGGCGCGGCTTCCTCGCTTCCCTTGGCTGAGCACGGTCCTTGCTGCAACGCAGGCCAGGAGGCCCGGCCATGAACGACACCACTCCATCCGACATCCTGGACTTCGTCCGCGCCAGCGCGCGATTGCTCGACCTGCCGCTGGACGACGCGCAGGTGGCGCGCGTCGCGACACACCTGGCCCGCACCCGGGCGATGGTGACGCCGCTGCGGCTGCTGCCGCTGGTGCCGGATGCGGAGCCGGCCGAGATCTACTGCCCGGCGCCCTTCCCGGCCGAGGATCCTGCGTGACCGCGCGCCACACGAACCCCATGGGCGGCATGAGCACGGGTCTGTCGGTGGTGCGCGCGGTGCGTGCCGGCGAGATGCTGGCCGAGGAGGCGCTCGAGCACTGCATCGCGCGCATCGAGGTCTGCGATCCGCGCGTCAACGCCTTCACCGATGGCACCTTCGAGCGCGCGGTGCGCGAAGCCCGCGCCGTCGATGCCGCGCGGGCGCGCGGCGAGGTGCTGCCGGCGCTGGCCGGCCTGCCCTATGCGGTGAAGAACCTGTTCGACATCGAGGGCCTCACGACGCGGGCCGGCAGCCGCGTGCGCAACGGCCAGCCGCCGGCCGCGGCCGATGCGGTGCTGGTCGAGCGCATGCGCGCGGCCGGCGCGGTGCTGGTGGGCGCGCTGAACATGGACGAGTTCGCCTACGGCTTCACCACCGAGAACAGCCACTACGGCCCGAGCCGCAACCCGCGCGACCTGTCGCGCACGGCAGGCGGTTCGTCCGGCGGCTGCGGCGCGGCGGTGGCGGCCGGCCAGGTGCCGGTGACGCTGGGCTCGGACACCAACGGCTCGATCCGCGTGCCGTCGTCGCTGTGCGGCGTGTGGGGGCTGAAGCCGACCTTCGGGCGCCTGTCGCGGCGCGGCAGCTTCCCGTTCGTCGCGAGCCTGGACCACCTGGGCCCGTTCGCGCGCAGCGTCGAGGACCTGGCCGCCACCTACGACGCGCTGCAGGGCCCCGACCCGGCCGACCCCGGCTGCCATGCCGCGCGCGTGCAGCCGGCGCTGGAGCAGATCGGCCATTCGCTGTCCGGCCTGCGCATCGGCGCGCTGGGCGGCTACTTCGAGGACCATGCCGGCCCGGCCGCGCGGCGCGCGCTCGCCTGCGCCGCCGAGGTGCTG
>NZ_JBFUEB010000278.1:0-1676 GCF_056404395.1 Rhizobacter sp. P2_D12
GCGCAGCACCGCCGGCGCGGCGGGCGGCGCCGGCAGCAGGTTCTCCTTGGTCGCGCCGGTGGTGGCAGTGGCGGCGGGATCGATCTGGTTGCGCAGCGCCAGCGACAGCGTGCCGACGCTGCGCGCCAGATCCAGCTTTTCGGCCTGTTCGGGCGTGACTTCGAGCGTGACGGCATTGACGACCTTGGGCTTGGTCTCGTCGCGCCCCACTTCCTGCGCCACCGCCAGCACCAGAATGCGCTCCAGGACGATCTTCGAGATGCTGCGCGCACGGGCCTGCGGAGCATTCGGATCGGGCGCCGTCTCGGTGCTGACGATGATGTCGACATAGTTCCCCGGCAGGGCGAAACCGGCCACGCCGATCACGTCGTTCACGCGCACCGTGATCGCGCGCTTGCCTTCGGTGATCAGGGCCGACAGGCCGCCCAGCGTGCCGGCCGGGGCCAGCTTCGCTTCGCTGACCGGTTCGCCCGCGAGCAGGCTGCTGCGCAGGACCCGGCCGTTCAGGGGCTGGGTATCGATGAAGGCGCCTTTGGGCACGCTGGCAGTGGGCCAGTCCACCACGATGAACAGCGCGGGGGTCAAGCGCTGGCCGATGTCGATGTCGCCTTTCGCGACAACGATCCTGCCGGCAGCGGGCACCGGCGCATTGAGCAACCAGCGCGCGGCCAGCGCCACGGCCAGCAGGCCAAGCACCACGGCCAGCCCCATCATGATCACGGCGCGTTGGTTTTTCATGGTGCGTCCCCTTCGCCGAACAGGCTGTACCAGGCGCGCGTCAGGCCATCCACGTCGCAGCACGGGGCCTGACCGCTAAAGCCGGCGAAGTCGGCGATCCGGCCCAGCAGCTCATGCGGATAGGCGGCCAGCAGCGCGCGCCCGGTGCGGCGGTGCAGATGATCGATCAGGAACGCGATGGCAYTGTCATCGAGATCGATCCGGCGCTGCCGCGCCTGGCGTCGCAGCAGTGCGCGATAGCTCTGCTCCGACAGCGGTCCGACCGGAATCCGGTAACCGATGCGGCGCAGGCAGGCGTCGTCGAGCACCGATTCCGGCGCCAGGCTGGTGACCAGCACCAGGCTCACATCGAACGGCAGGACGTGCGTGGCGCCGCCCGGCACCGTGACATGGTCCAGGCCCGCTTCGAGCGCGCCGAGCCAGCGGTGCAGCAGTTCGCCCGGCGGCACGCGCTGGCGGCCCACATCGTCCACCACGAGTAAACCGTTGTTGGCCAGGATGTGGGGCGGCGCGTGCAGCACCCCGCTGCCCAGATCACTGCGCAGCTCGAGCATGTCGCGCGCCAGCTCCGGCCCCACGTGCACCAGCGGACGCTGGCTCAGGGCCCAGCGGGCATCGCCGCTGCGGCGCTCTTCAAGGGCGCGTACGTGCAGCGGAAGGGGGTGCAGCGCCAGGTCGTGCAGCTGGATGATTTCGTGGTTGACCAGCACCGCATACGGCACCGCGATCGGATCCTGGCGCAGGCGCGCCAGCTTGCGCGCCAGTGACGTCTTGCCGCTGCCGGACGGACCGTACAACAGCAGCGGGCGGCCCGAATACAGGGCGGCGCCGATCTGCTCGCGAATGGCCGGCGCCAGGCCGTCGCCGTCGAGCACCGCATCGAGCTCGGTGCGCGTGACGCGCGCGGCATCGGGCTGGCGCTGCGACTGGCGCGTGAC
>NZ_JBFUEB010000279.1:0-1675 GCF_056404395.1 Rhizobacter sp. P2_D12
TGCCTACGTCTACCGCTCGTACGGCATCCACTGGTGCCTGAACTTCGTGTGCCGCGAGGCGGGGCATGGCGCCGGGGTCCTGATCCGCGCGCTCGAGCCGGTGGCGGGGCTGGACGTCATGCGCGCGCGCCGTGATGCGCAGGGCGAGCGCGCGCTGTGTTCGGGGCCGGGCAAGTTGTGCCAGGCGCTGGGTGTGACGCGTGCGCACGATGGGATGGCGCTGGCGGGGGCGCCGTTTGCCTTGCTGCCGGCAGAGGAGGGCCTGGTCGTCGTGGAAGGCATCCGCATCGGCATCTCGAAGGCGGTCGACGTGCCGTGGCGCTTCGGCCTGGCCGGCTCGCGCTTTTTGAGCCGGCCAATCCGCGGCCAAGCCCGCAACTAAGCCGATCCACGCCGACGCGCTGTTGCCGGCGGCAGGGCCGGCACCGGCTTCGCGCGCATCGTGCTGGCGCGGCTGCGGCGATCAACCACGCCCTGGAAGCCCACCGCCGGCGCGTCGTCGTGCGCTTCTTCCATTCCCTCCACCTCTTCAACGTCGCCGTCACCCGGCGCGATGCGGAAGATCGCCACGGCTTTCGCCAGATTGACGGTCTGCTCGTGCAGGCTTTCGGCCGCCGCTGCGGCCTGTTCGACCAGCGCCGCRTTYTGCTGCGTCATGCTGTCCATCTGCCCGACCGCGCGATTGACGTCGGCGATGCCGTCGGCCTGCTCGGTGCTGGCGATGCTGATGCGCCCGATGATGTCGTTCACCTGGCGCACCGACGAGACGATGTCGCCCATGCTGGCGCCGGCTTCGCTAACCGACGCGTTGCCCCGTTCGATGATGCTGACCGAGTCCGCGATCAGGCCCTTGATTTCCTTGGCCGCTGCCGCCGARCGCTGCGCCAGCGTGCGCACTTCGGACGCCACCACGGCAAAGCCGCGCCCCTGTTCGCCGGCGCGCGCTGCTTCCACTGCTGCGTTCAGGGCCAGGATATTGGTCTGGAACGAGATGCCGTCGATGACGCCGATGATCTCGACGATCTTGCGCGAGCTGGCCTGGATCGATTCCATCGTCGTCACCGCCCCTTGCACCGCCTGGCCGCCGCGCGCGGCCAGTTGCGCCGCTTCGGCTGCGAGCTCGGACGCCTGGCGCGCATTGGTGGCGTTGTCCTTGACCGCCGTGGTCAAGGTCTCCATCGTGCTGGCCGTCTGCTCGAGCGAGCTGGCCTGCATCTCGGTACGGCTCGACAGGTCCATATTGCCGGTGGCGATTTCCTGCGACGCCGTGTCGATCGAGCGCACCGCCGTCATCACGCTGCGCAGCGCGGCATTCAGGCGCGCAATCGTGTGATCCAGCGCGCGGCCCGTGTCGGCGATTTCATCGCGGCCCTGCGCGTCCACCGGCGGCGCGTCGAGCCGGCCCTCGGCCAGTTCGCCCACCGTGTGCGCGATCGAGTGGATCCCGGCCAGCATCGCGCGCCGCACCAGCATCGTCACCGCCAGCGACAGCGTGATCGACAGCAGCACCAGGCCGGCCATGGTCCAGCCCAGCGTGCGAAACTCGGCCCTGGCGGCGGCGTAGGCCTCCTGGTTCATGGTCTTTTCGATCTGCGCGAGTTGCGTCAGCGCGGTGTCGAGCGCGCCGAACTGCTGCTCGGCCTTCTGCATCGCATTGGTGGCGATCGACTGGTCC
>NZ_JBFUEB010000280.1:0-1655 GCF_056404395.1 Rhizobacter sp. P2_D12
GCGTAAGCGTGCGCTTGACCGCGATCTCGGCGTACTGCCCCCACTGGCCGGCGGCCTTGCCGGCGTTGTTGTCAAACACGAGTTCTACCGACGAGCGCCCGGCTGGCTTGCGGTGCGTGGAGCCGTTGAAGATCACGTCCTGCATCGACTCGCCGCGCAGCTCGGAGGCCTTGGATTCGCCCAGCACCCAGCGCACGGCGTCGATGATGTTCGACTTGCCGCAGCCATTGGGCCCGACCACGCCGACCAGCTGGCCGGGCACCTGAAAATTGGTGGGATCGACGAACGATTTGAATCCCGACAATTTGATGGAAGAGAGGCGCACGTTGCGTGGGAGAGGAAGGTAGCAAAGAAGCGATCATCATACCATCGCCGGGATGGCGAAGGCCATGGCCGGAAGGCTGATAGACCAGCGCTTACTCGGCGGCGTGATGGCCGGCCGGCGGGCCTGCATCATTGACCGCCTCGCTGCCGACGGCGGCGCCGAGGATACGGCCGACGACACCTTCCGCCAGCACGACCCGGATCGCGCCGGCGCGCAGCAGATCCGCCAGGCGACCTGCCGGCAGCGAGAACGCTTCCTGGCGCGCGGCGCCGGAAAAGATATACAGCGTGYGCAGCGGACTGACCCAGGCCAGGCGCACCTTGCGCACGCGATCGCCTTCGGCCAGCTCGAGGCGCATGCCGCGCTCCAGGCCGGCCAGGGTGTCGGCTTCCGGGCCCTGGCTTGCATGCGCCTCGTCCTCGGCCTGCGCCTGCTCTTGCGCCACGCGGCGCAGCGCATCCTGCTGCGCCGCCTCCACCGCCAGTTCGAGCTGGCGTTCGGGCGCCAGCTCGATCGGCGCCCGTACGATCGACGCATGACACTCGGCCAGCTCGGCAAAGAACTGGAGCCGCTCGGCGTCCTGCCAGCGCGTGGCGTCGAGCCATTTGTTCAGGCTTGCCAGCAGCGCCGGCAGGCGCGCAATCAGGGCCTTGCGCTGCTCTTGCGTCGCCTTGGGCTTGACGCTCCAGATCAGGTCTTCCATCGTGCGCGTGGCATTCTCGATCGCGCCGGGGCGGCTGTCTTCGATGGTGTAGGCCAGCGCCAGCGCGGCGCTCCAGCGCTGTTCGAGAAAGCCCGCCACGGCCGGCACGAGCTGCTCGCCCGCCAGGCGCAGGGCCACGGCGCGCTGGGCCGAGCGCTCGGCGGCGAGCCGCTTTTCCTGGCGCGTGGCATTGGCGATCGGGCCGGCGATGGCCGCCTGTTCCGCGCTGTCGCGCGCGGCCAGGCCGGCTTCGAGTTCGGCCACGGCGGCCTCGAACTCGGGCTGCTCGGCATCGCGCACCCGCTCGACGCTGCGGCGCATGGCGTGGTAGACCGGATCGTCCTGGTCGGCTGGCTGCTCCCAGCCAGTCTGCGAGAGCAAGTCGAGCAGGCGCCGCGCGGGATGCGCTTCCTCGTAGAAGAAGCTGCGGTCGCGCAGGGCCGCCTTAAGTACCGGCACCTGCAGGAACGCCAGCAGCTCGCGCGTCTCGGGCGCGACGCCATCGTCCTGCAGCACGCCTTCAAACACGCGCGACAGCAGATCGAGCGTGGTGGCGTCGCCGCGCGAGAGTGCGCCGGGCGGCAGGCTGGCGCGCAGGCGCGGGAGGTAGAAGGCGCCATGCGGGAC
>NZ_JBFUEB010000281.1:0-1631 GCF_056404395.1 Rhizobacter sp. P2_D12
GCCCAGATCGCCGGCCAGGCTGGCGCGATGGCGGTACAGCCAGTCGTACAGCGCGGCTTGCGGTTCTTCCAGTAGCGCCACCTGCGGCAGGCCGGCCAGCCTGGCCGCTTCGAGCGTCAGCGCACGGGCGCCTTCATCGAACGACGCAGGCACCGTGAGCACGATCTGCTGGCGTTCGAGGGGTTGTTTGGGAAAGCGCGCATTCCATGCGGCGCGCAGGTGCGCAAGATAGCTGGCGCTGGCGGCCACCGGTGAGACCTTGGGCACGTCGTTGTCGACGCCCCACGGCAGGATCGGCGCCATGCGGTCTACGCCGTCGTGGGACAGCCAGCTCTTGGCGCTCGTGACGAGCCGGCCCGGCGTGGCCGCACCGAGCACGCGCGCCAGGCGCCCCAGCGCAACGCGCTCGACGCCGGCGACGTCCTGCTGCTGCCAGGGTAACTGCAGGGCACCCGGTGCCAGTTCGTCCGGCCCCGGGTGGTAACGCATCGACGGCAGCAGCGGCGCGCCGGCCACTTCGCCGGGCGCCACCAATTGATCGATCTGGAATAGCTCGATGCCGCCCGGGCCATTGCGGCCGTAGGCCAGCACCGTGTTCGTGGTGCCCAGATCAATGCCGACGAGCCAGGTCACTGGACCCCGGCCGCCGTACGCACGTCGAACTCGATCTTCCAGCGCTGGCCGTCACGCGCCACTGCCAGCAGTTCGAGCGTGCCGGCGTCCGTCGCCAGCGCATGCAGTTTTACCTGCACAACATCACCTGCTGCGCGGCCATCGGCCGGCAGCGTGGCCTGGATCTCGTTCATTTCGTGCAGCTCGTCCGGGCCCCAGAATTCGAGCACGTCGCCGATGCGGTCCTGGCGGCGCGTGGTGGAGCCGAAGAAGCGGAACGTCACCGGCTCGCCGATCACCAGGCCGAATTCCTGGCCTGGCAGTTCGAGCTCGCTGCCTTCTTCCATGCCGAATGGCGCCACGCACAGGGCTTCGAGTGGTGGCTCCATGCCCGGGATGGCCGGCATCGACGACTCAACGCCAACGTAGTACGAGCGCGCCGTGCCGCCGCGAATGCGCACGCCACCGCCACGCCGCGCGTAGCTGAAGTAGGCCGCGCCGCGCGCGACGRCCAGATCGAGATCCGCGCCTTCGAGCATGCGGGCCGGTTCGGCGCCTTCCATGTACAGCCAGTCGTTGATGGTGTCCATCACGCGCTGGGCCAGGATGCCGGATTTGAACACGCCGCCGTTGAACAGCACCGCGCTCGGGTGCAGGAAGGTGTGGTCGGCCGTGACGCGGCCAGTGAAACCTTCGAGTTCGGCGGTGGCGCCGGCCTGGCGCGCGAGGAACGCGGCCAGGTGGCGCGTGATCGCGGCATCCTGCGCATACGGCAGGCCAAGCTGGGTCAGGCCGGCGCGGGCGCGCACGGTCGGCCGCGCCGAGGCTTCCACGCGCGGGAAGAAGCCGTCGGTGATGAAGGCGGTGACTTCGTCGCGTGTGAGTTCGGTGCGGATCGAGCCGCCGATGAGTTTCGAGCCGCGGCTTGGGACCACGATCGGGTGCGTTGTCGCATTGGCGTCGGCCAGCAGCGCTTCCTTGGCGCTGCGGCAGCCGTAGGTCAGTGCGCGCATCTGCCA
>NZ_JBFUEB010000282.1:0-1591 GCF_056404395.1 Rhizobacter sp. P2_D12
GACTTCGACCTTGCGCTGGTTTTCCAGCGGCCGCTGCAACGTGGTCAGCGCCTCTGAGAACAAGCCGTCGAGACGTTTCTTTTCCTTGCGGTCGACCGCGCCCAGATGGCTCCAGGCCGTACGCAGGCGCTGCACGGTAGCCGACACATGCTTCCAGTCAGCGTTGTCCTGCTGCAGGTTGGCGATCTCGGCCTGGGCTTCGTCGACCAGCGCCTGGCCGCGCGCGGCATTCGCGTGGCGCTCGTCGGCCAGCTGGCGGAAATGCGCGGCGGCCGGTGCGTAGGCAGCGCTGCAGGCGGCGTCGAAGCGCTCCCACAGGCTGCGCGGCGCCGGGCCGGACAAGGTGTCGAGCGCCTTCCAGCGCTCGCGCATGCTGCCGACCTTCTTGGCCAGTTCACCCATCGCCAGGTTCTGCGTGGCCAGCGTCTCGACTGTCTTGATCAATTCTTCGCGCGACACGTTGCCGCCCCAGCGCGCCCAGTCCGACAAACGCTTCAGGTCGGCGCGCAGATGGGTCAGGTGCTCGAGCTGGGCGCCTGTCAGGCGCACGCCCTTGTCCTTGGCGTCTTTCAGTGACTTGTCGATCTCGGCAGCGGTACCAAGCGAGCCCTGCTGCAGTGCGGCTTCGAGCGCCTCCATCTGCTCCAGGAAGGCCCGGTCGGCGCCCTGGTCCCTGGCAGGCGCGCTGCCGCTGTCGGCTGGCGCTGCCGCCGGAACTGCTTTCGGCTTGCGGATCGCTTGCGGGAACGACGCAAGCAAGGCGTCGAAGCGCGCTTGCAGGGCTTCAGCAGCGGCGTTGGCAGGCATGGCCGGCAGGCGCTGCCAGTCGCGGCGCAGTGCATCCGGCGTCAATTCTTCTTGCGGCTGTGCGGCCCATGCGGTGAGTGCCGCGTCACGGGCGGACAGCGCTGCGGCATCCTTCTCGGCGGTGGCCAGGCTAGCCGTCAGCCGTGCCAATTCATTGCTCAGCTCGCCCACCAGTGCGCGCGGCAGCGATGGGTGGCCAGGGTCGGCCAGTGCCGCTGCCTGTTCCTGCTGCAGGCGGGCCAGCGCCTCGCCGAGCGCGGCGGCGTCCAGCCCCTGCCCGTCGAGCTGGCGCAACGCCGTCAGGCGATCGATCATGGCGCGCTGCAACTGCACCTGCGCTTCAAGACGCGCGCCAAGCTGGGCGCGCACGGCCTCGAAGTCGGCAGCGAGCTCTGGCGCGCGGATGACCGACCATTTGCGGTCGAGTTCGCCAACGTGGTTGGGCGTGAGCAATGCATCGGCCAGCATGGCGCGCGCCTGTGCCAGCGTGTCCTCACCACGGCGCAGTTCGGCTTCATGGTGGCGGATCGCATCGAGTCGGCCATGCACGAGCTTGGCAACGCGGCGGTCGACATTGCGCATCGCGCCATATACGCGCTCGAGGTGCTCGCGGCCATGGAGCAGCTCGGCGGCGGCCAGGCGCAATTCGGAAAACGGGGATTGCAGGATGAACTCGGCGGCGGCGGCTTCGTCGTTGCCGAGCGCCTTGAGCTGCGCAGCCTGGCGCTCGCGGGCGCTGGCCACGGCGGCGCGCGCCTCGGCAGCCTGCGCCGCGGCCTGGTTT
>NZ_JBFUEB010000283.1:0-1543 GCF_056404395.1 Rhizobacter sp. P2_D12
GGCAACCACCTGATCCTGGGTGGCGACAATATGGACCTGGCGCTGGCGCACCTGATCGAAGCGCGCATGGCCGGCGCAGACAATGACAATGCGCGCACACGCCTGTCGGCCGCGCGCCTGGCCCAGCTCACGGAACGCTGCCGCGCCGCCAAGGAACAACTGCTGGCCGACGATGCACCCGAGTCGGTCGCCGTCACGCTGCTCGGCGCCGGCAGCCGCCTGATCGGCTCCGCTCGCAAGGCTGACCTGCTGCGCAGCGACATCGAGCGCATCGTGCTCGATGGCTTCCTGCCACTCAACGCGGCGCAGGACGAACCGGTGCGCGCCCGCGCCGGCATCGTCGAATTCGGCCTGCCGTACGCAAGCGACCCGGCCATCACGCGGCATCTGGCGAGCTTTTTGCGCCAGCATGCGGCGGCGTCACGCGAGGCGCTCGGGCTGGAGGGCGGCGCGATCCCGATTCCGGATACGGTGCTGCTCAACGGCGGCGTGTTCAGGGGCGCCGCACTGGCCCGGCGCCTGGTCGACACGCTGAGCGGCTGGCGTGACGCGCCATTACGCGTGCTGCACAACGAGAATCCCGATATCGCCGTCGCCCGTGGCGGCGTCGCCTACGCGCTGGCGCGCCAGGGCCTGGCGCCGGCCATCGACAGCGGCGCGGCCCGCAACTATTACCTGCTCCTCGACGGCGAAGCGCGCGCCGGCCTGCTGCGCGCCGTCTGCCTGCTGCCACGCGGCACGCCGGCCGCCACGGAAGTCACGCTGGCAAACCGCAGCTTCGCACTGCGCGTCGGCCGCCCGGTACGCTTTCACCTGGTCTCGACGATTGCCGATGCCGGCGCGGCGCCACAGGCCGGCGACCTGGTCGATCTCGACCTGGCCGACGTGGTGCGCCTGCCGCCGATTGCGACGGTGCTGCGCAAATCAGGATCCAGCACCACCGCCGAGATTCCGGTGCATCTGGTGACGACGCTGAGCGAAACCGGTTCGCTCGAAGTGCATTGCGTCGCCGAAGATGGCAGCGGGCGCTGGCAACTGGCGTTCCAGTTGCGTGGCGATGGCGACGGTGATATCGACGCACCGGACGAGGCGCTGCCCGCGAACCTTGACGCGGCGATCGACAAGATCGAGCGCGTGTTCGGCGCCCGCTCGAAACAGGTCGAGCCGAAAGAAGTCAAGCAACTGCGCGCCGGCCTGGAACACCTGCTTGGCGCGCGCGAAAGCTGGACCACGCCGCTGCTGCGCCGCCTGTTCGACGCCCTGATGGCGCGTGCAAAAGGCCGGCGCCGCTCGGTTGAGCACGAGCGCGCGTGGCTGAACTTGGCCGGCTACAGCCTGCGCCCCGGCTTCGGCCACCCGCTCGACKAGTGGCGCATGGAGGGGCTCTGGGCCCTCTTCGAGCCGGGCGTGCAGCACCRCAAGGACAGCCAGGTGCGCGCCGAATGGTGGACGCTGTGGCGCCGCGTGGCCGGCGGCCTGTCGCTCGATGCGCAACTGCGCGTGCTGGACGATTTCGCCTTCAACCTGCAGGCCGATGCCGCCG
>NZ_JBFUEB010000284.1:0-1533 GCF_056404395.1 Rhizobacter sp. P2_D12
GCGGCGCGGCCGCAGGCCCCGCGCGGCGCCTGGCGTTCGCTGCTGCGCCTGCCGGGCGCGGTGGCCTTCGCGGGCCGGGCGCTGTCGATCGAGGCACTGCGTTCGCTGCGCGTCGGCGACGTCGTGCTGCTGCCGGCCGACGTGCCGGCACTGGACGGTGCCGCGGCGGTGCTGCGGCTGGGCCCGCGCGGCAACCGCTGCCTGGCTGCGCAGGGACGGATTCAAGGCAATTCATGGATGGTCGAAGGAGGACTACAGATGTTGGACGATGACCAGGACCTGCTCGCCGAGCCGGGGACCGAAGCCGATGCGATCGGCGAACTGGAGCTGCCGGTGCGCTTCGAGATCGAGACCGTCTCGGTGCCGCTGGCCGAGCTGGAGGCGATCGAGCCCGGCTACGTGATCGAACTGGCGGTGCCGGCCGCCGAGGCGCGGCTGCGCCTGGTCTCGTGCGGCCAGGTGATCGGCCACGCCGAGTTGGTGGCCGTCGGCACGCGGCTGGGCGCCCGCATCACACGCATGGTGGCACGCGATGACACAGACCACCACGGGTGAACTGCTGCCGCTGCTCGTCATCGCGTTCGCGATCGGCGTGCTGCCCTTCGTCGCGATGATGGTGACCTCGTACACCAAGATCGTCGTGGTGCTGGGGCTGCTGCGCAACGCGCTCGGCGTGCAGCAGGTGCCGCCCAACATGGTGCTGAACGGCATCGCGATCATCGTGTCGGCCTACATCATGGCGCCGCTGGTGATGGATTCGTACGACAAGATGAAGAACGAGGGCTTCGCCCCGTCGAGCGCCGGCCAGATCGGCCAGGTGCTGGACGTCGCGAAGGAGCCGGTGCGCAAGTTCCTCGACAAGCACGCGCAGCAGCGCGAGAAGAACTTCTTCCTCAAGTCGGCCGCGGCGGTGTGGCCGCCCGAGCGCGCCAAGGCGCTGAAGGCGGACGACCTGATCGTGCTGGCGCCGGCCTTCACGCTGTCGGAGCTGACGGCGGCCTTCAAGATCGGCTTCCTGCTGTACCTGGCCTTCGTCGTGGTCGACCTGATCATCGCCAACATCCTGCTCGCGCTCGGCCTGTCGCAGGTGACGCCGACGCAGGTGGCGATCCCGTTCAAGCTGCTGCTGTTCGTGGTGATGGACGGATGGTCGACGCTGATCCACGGCCTGGTGCTGACCTACAAGTAGCGCAACCGCCATGGACTATGACAACATCGTTCGACTGACCTCGCAGGCCATGCTGCTGTGCCTGATGGTCTCGCTGCCGGCGGTGCTGGTGGCGGCGCTGGTGGGTCTGCTGGTGTCCTTCGTGCAGGCCATCACCTCGCTGCAGGACCAGGCCATCTCGCAGGGCGCCAAGCTGATCGCGGTGGTGATCACGCTGGTGATCGCGGCGCCATGGGGCGCCTCGATGGTGCTGGGCTTCGCGCAGCAGGCGGTACAGGCGGCGCTGCAATGACGATCCAGCGCCGCAGCTTCCAGGCCCCGGCCCTGGTGCCGCCGCGCGCCGCGGCGGTCGCGCCGGCCGGCAC
>NZ_JBFUEB010000285.1:0-1531 GCF_056404395.1 Rhizobacter sp. P2_D12
CATCGACACCGTGCGTGTCCTGCGCCAGCTGGCCGGCCAGGGCAAGCTGGCCACCACGCTGCTTAACTGATCCGGCGGCGCGGCCTACAGGCCCGGCTGGGTGTCGGCTGCGAGGGTGGTGCTCTCGCCCTGCGCCAAGTTGGTGGCCAGGTCGCGCAGCGCGGTACGTACGCCTTCTTCGATGACCGGGTGATAGAACGGCATCTCCAGCATCTGGTCGACCGTCAGGCGCATCTGGCATGCCCATGACAGCAGGTGGGCCAGGTGTTCGGCGCGCGGCGCGATCATCTCGGCGCCCAGGAACAGGCGCGAGCCATACTCCGCATACACCCGCAGCATCCCCTTGTTCTGCAGCATGACGCGGCTGCGGCCCTGGTTCTCGAACGACACGCTGCCCACGGCGAACTTGGGCTGGCCGTTCGCGGACAGGGCGCGGTAACTCTTGCCCAGCGTGGCGATGTTCGGCTCGGTGAACGCCACCGCGATCGGCGTGCGGCGCAGCCCCGGGCGCACGTCGGGGTAGCGGCCCGCATTGTCGCCGGCGATCTTGCCGTGGTCGGCCGCATCGTGCAGCAGCGGACGCTCGTTGTTGGCGTCGCCCGCGATGAAGATATGGCTGCCGCCGCACTGCATCGTGCGCGCGTCGAAGGTCGGAATGCCGTCAGCGCCCCGCTCCAGGCCCGTCAGTTCGAGGCCCAGGTCATGCACGTTCGGCGTGCGCCCGGCCGCCATCAGCACATACTGGAAGCGCTCGCTGCTTTCCTTGCCCAGCGCGTCGCGCACATGCAGCACCACCTCGTCGCCATCCTGCACTGCTTTCACGATTTCGCTCTGGAACGCGATGTCGACTTCCTCGCCCAGCACGCGCGCAGCGCAGCGCAGCACTTCGGGGTCGCTGATGTTGGCGATGGAGCCGCCGCGCGCGTAGAAACGCACGCGTACGCCGAGACGGCTCAGCGCCTGGCCCAGTTCGAGGCCGATCACGCCGGTGCCGATCACGGCCACCGAGGCGGGCAGGTCGTTCCAGTAAAACACGTCGTCGCTGGTGACGATGCCGGGGCCGACGTTCTCAAGCTGCGGCAGGCGCAGCGGCGTCGAGCCGGTGGCGATGACGACGCGGCCGGCGTGGATCTCGGTATGGTCATCGACCTGCAGCGTGCACGGGCCGGTAAAGCGCGCGTGACCCTGCAGGCGGTCATTGACGGGAATGGCTTCCACGGCCTCGAGCACGAAGCCGACGAAGCGGTCGCGTTCGCGCTGGACGCGCGCCATCACGGCCGGGCCATCGATCCGCACCTCGCCGGCATGCACGCCGAACGGGCCGGACGTGTGCAGCGCGTGCGCGGCCTCGGCGGCGGCGATCAGGAGCTTGCTCGGCATGCAGCCGACCCGGGCGCAGGTGGTGCCGTAGTGCGCGCCCTCGATCACCACCGTGCGCGCGCCCTGCGCCCTGGCGGCGCGATAGGCGGTCATGCCGGCGGTGCCGGTGCCGATAACGGCGACATCCACATTCAATTGTTTCATGGTGTTC
>NZ_JBFUEB010000286.1:0-1516 GCF_056404395.1 Rhizobacter sp. P2_D12
CGGCAGCAGCGCCATCAGCGCGGTGGAGTGAAAGAACGACGCCGCCACCCGCGCCAGCACGGCTTTCACGCGGTTGGAGTGCCGGGCAAACTGCAGGCCGACGCGCATTGCGCCGCCGATCCGCTCGCGCCCCAGCGGACTTGGCACGTGCGTGCGGCGCCAGCGCATGATCACGAAGCCGGAAATCACCGACAGCACCGCATTGAGCACGAATACATACGCGCTGCCCAGGCTCGCGATGATGGCGCCGGCCGCCAGCGGCCCGGCAATGCGCGACGCGTTCATCGCCACGCCATTTAAGGCCAGTGCCGCCGGCAGCTGCGCGCGCGGCACCAGTTCGGGCACGATCGCCGAAAACACGGGCCAGCGCATGGCCAGGCCGATGCCGTTGGCGAAGGTGAGCGCCAGCAGCACCGGCGGCGTGATGGCGTCGGCCAGGATCACCGCGCACAGGATCGTGGCCACGACGGCGACCCAGAACTGCGTGATGATGAAGTAGCGCCGCCGGTCGAGGATATCGGCCAGTGCACCGCTGGGCAGGCCGAGCAAAAACACGGGCAGCATCGATGCGGTCTGCACCAGCGCGACCCAGATCGGGGCGGTCGTCAGCGACGTCATCATCCAGGCGGCGGCCACGTCGTTCATCCACATGCAGGTGTTGGCGATCAGCCAGGTCAGCCACAGCATGCGGAACACGGGGGCGCGCATCGGCCCGAACGCCGATGGCGGCGGCGCAGCGTCGTTGGCCGAGGGCGCCGGGGCCGGGGTCTGGGATAGGGTCATGCCGGTGCGCTCACCGGCAGCGGCGCGGATGGCCGCGTGCATCTGCAGCGTGTCATTGAAAAGGCGAATGCGTGAAGACAAGCGCCATTGTAGTCGGGGCAGCGCCCGGGGCGGCGCGCTGCTCAGCCGGCTCGATCAGTCAGCTGCGCTCGCGCTCGGCGGGCAGCAGCAGTGCCAGTTCGGCCACGGCGCGGAACACGGCCGGCGTCAGCGCTTGCGCAGCCTCTTCGGCGTTGGCAATCATCGCGTGGCTGCGCCCGGGGGGCAGGGCATCGCGAAAGCCCCAGCGCAGCACCGTCAGGCCGGCGCGCTTGAGCACGGCGTCGAGTTCGGGCTGCAGCCAGCGCAGGCGCGTAAGCGCACTTGCATCGGGCGCGCAGACATCGATCACCAGGCCCTGTGGCGTCGGTTCGACCAGGATCACGACGGCGCTGCCGTCGGCCAGTTCGAGTTCGAGGTGCAGCGCGGCGCGCGAACGGCGGCGGCGGCCGGGGGGCTTGTCGGCCTCGTCGGCCACCACAGCCAGGTGCTGCGGCTTGTCGCCGGCGCCATGCACCGTGAAGCGCCAGGCATCCTGGTGCGTCGCGAGCAGCTGGGGCTGGTGCACGACCTGGCCCTGTTGCCCCGCAGCGAGCATGGCCGGCGACAGATGCCCGCCCATGTCTGCCAGCGCGCGGCTGGTCAGCTGGCTGCCATGGTTACGCACCTGGCTGCGCCAGGCCCGCGCCAGGCC
>NZ_JBFUEB010000287.1:0-1515 GCF_056404395.1 Rhizobacter sp. P2_D12
TCGGCGACGACTACCTGCAGGCGCTGGCCGATGCGAGCGGGCGCAGCGTCTACAACCCGCCGGACGTGGTGGCCAGCTTCGTCAACGACGGGCGGCTGACGCTGGACGTCGGGCACGTGCAGCCGGACGCGCACGGCGCGCTGCCGGCCTCGACCGCGGCCGACTCGATCAAGCTGCGCGAGTTCACGCCCGGGCCGGTGCGCGAGACCGAAGCGAACTTCGCGCAACCGGTCACCGTCGGTGCGCACGAGGGCACGGTGCCGACGCTGACCGCGCCGCACCTGCAACAGCGCCCGCCGCTGCATGACGGCGACGGCTTCAACGGCTACCTGGGCGGCGCGGTACCGCGGGGCGAGACCGTGGTGTTCGTCAACACCGAGGTGCGTCATCCGCGGACGAAGGAAATCACCGGCGCGACGCGGATCGCCACGCTGCACGAGCCCGGCTCCTTGAGCGACCCCGAGCTGAACGCGCTGGCAAAACGGGTGTTCGCCGCCAACGAGGGCCTGCCGGACAACCACTACGGTGCTGGCGAGCCGGGTGTCGACGTCGACGCGAAGGTCGGCGAGATCGTCGACGAACTGCGCCAGAAGTACGTGCTGCGCGTGCGCGAGGAGAAGACCGCGGCGGATGGCCAGACGACGAGCCAGGTCATCGCCGGCGCGGCGCTGACGCCGAACTGGCGCGGCGAGGCGGGCGACGGCGCGCACTGGCTGGGCGGCGAGGTGCCCGAGGGCTACACCTACCTGAGCCATTTGTGGGGCGACAAGGGCGGCGGCGGCGACGTGACGGAGGCGGGCGCGTTGGCCGCGCAGCAGCACCTGGGGCAATCGCATTTCGGCTTCTACACGCGCTGGCAGGGTGCGCAGGACCTGTACGGGCGGCAGCTCGGCGGCCATGCGCCGGCGCAGGGGCCGGGTGAGGCTGCCCGCGTGCCGCGGCTGCACATCAACGACGCGCGCTTCACGCCTGCGGCGGCCAAGGTGCTGCGGGCCACGCCGGCCGAGGACTTCGTCACGATGAAGACCGACGCGGCGCTGGTCGACCTGGTCAGGCGCTCGGGCTCGGATGCCGAGTTGCAGGAGGCGCTGCTGGCGCTGCCCGACCCCGTGCAGTACCACGGCAGCGTACCGCACAACGTGCTGCGCGCGAGCTACGAGACCGGGCTGCTGCACGAGGGCGTGCGACTGTATGCGCCGCGTGATCCGGACATCGACGGGGGCCTGATCCGCATCGAGGCCAACCACGAGCCGTTCATCGGCCCACCCGATCCGCGCCGCCATCTGAACCTGCTGCCCGACACGCCGGAGTTCGCGGCGGTGCAGCGCGCGGCCGATCACTACGCGCCGACCTTCGACGGCGTGCAGGTGATGGGCCACGCACCGGCGGTGTACCTGCGCGACCCGGTCAGCGGCACGCACTACACGAGCAACTGGCTGGTCGACAAGGACGGCTCGGTGCTGAGCCCGTTCGAGCTGGCGCGGCGGCTGGACAATTCGGTGGACGGGCCGATCG
>NZ_JBFUEB010000288.1:0-1493 GCF_056404395.1 Rhizobacter sp. P2_D12
CGCCAGTTCGGTGCGCAGCCAGGCGGTATCCGGGCCGGTCGTGCTGCTATCGAGCCGGGCCAGGGTGGCGCGGCCGTAGCGGGCGCCGTGATGCCACAGATAGGCCACGTCCAGTTGCCGTAAGGTGATCTGGCCGGCATCGAGGCGCGCCAGCTGGCTGGCGACGGCGATGCGTCCCGGATCGCCGGGCGGCGAAAGCAGCAGCGCCAGCACGCCGAGCACCGCGAAGGCGGCGGCGATGTTGACCCCGGCCAGCGTGGGCAGCCAGCCGCGCCGCAGGGCCGCCGCCGCGTACCCTCCGGCATAGCACGCCGCCACCAGCAGGCAGGCGGCAGCGATCACCCGGTCTGTCGACCAGCCATGATCGAGCACGCGCAGCGCGAGGGCGTACGCCGCGAGCAGCGTCAGTGGCGCCAGCAGCAGGCTCGCCACGCGCGCCGAGACGGCGATGACGCGCGCCGGGCGCTCGCTGCCGTCCTGCCAGGCCGCATTGATCAGCACCACGAAGCTGGCCGCCGCCGACAGCAGCATCCCGGCGGCGCTGCGCGTGGCCCACAGCGGCTCGAGCCCGGTGAACGGCAGGCTGGCCAGGAAGCCGCCCACCAGCAGCGTGAGCACCGGCAGTGTCCACGACAGCAGCACGTGCACCAGATTGCGGATCCCGCGCACGATGGCCGGCTTGACGTCGGTCAGGTGCATCGCGCTGGCAAAGGCGAAGGCGGTGACGGGAATGGCGAACCAGGCCTTGCGCATGGCCTGGCTCAGGAAGTCGAGCCGGATCAGGTCGAACAGCGACGCACCCAGTTGCAGCACGAGCCAGGTCGCGCCGACGAACAGCGCGCTGAAGGCGAGCTGCAGGCCAAGGGTCCACGCCACGTCAAAATAGGTGGCGTACGACGCGATGCGCCGGCGCTCGCGCGCGCCGGCGAGCACCAGCGCGTGGGCGATGAAGCAACCGGCCGCCAGGCACACCGACAGGGCGCCGGATGGCGTCGGGCGCAGCACGTCGACGCCGCCCAGCCGGCGCCAGATGTCGTGGATCGCCAGCAGCGTGATCGCGATGGCCGCGGTCCCCGCCCAGCTTGCCAGCGTCCGCCGTGGCAGATGCCCGAGGGCGCTGATCAGGATCACCGGCAGCAGCACGCCCAGCATCACCAGCGGCGCGAACAGCAGGGGCGTGGTCGCGGGCCAACATGTATCCTCCAGCGCCGTGTAAAGCAGGTACAGCAGCACGCCCTGGATCAGGCCGATGCCGATGCGGGCGGGGCCGAGCCGGTGCGGCGCCAACCTAACTGCCCCGGTAGGTCGAGTACGACCAGGGCGTCATCACCAGCGGCACGTGGTAATTCTGGTCCGTGGCCGCGATGCCGAAGCCCAGCGTGATGCGGTCGAGGAAGCGCGGGGTGGACATGGCCACGCCGCGCGCCGCGTAGTAGTCGCCCGCATGAAACACCAGCTCGTACTGGCCGGGGCACATTGCCGCTGCATTCAGT
>NZ_JBFUEB010000289.1:0-1423 GCF_056404395.1 Rhizobacter sp. P2_D12
GGCTGGCCACGCGCGCGCTGCACAGGGCGCGGTCGATCGCATAGAACGGCGTGCGGCCGACGCGCTGCGCCAGGCGCGGCAGCGGAATGCCGCCGACGTGCAGGACATCGTCGACGACCGGAAAATAGATCTGGGGAGCGTGCTGGGGCTTGGTGCCGGTCATGGGCTTGCGGTCAATACAAAGAGATTGGCGCCGGCGCTAGCCGGCCTGAAGGGTGTGACGAAGCAGGTTGCGGTCGATCTTGCCGTTCGGGTTGCGCGGCAGTGCTTCGGTGCGCAGCACGATCTGCGCCGGCACCATGTACGCCGGCAGGCGGCGCTTGCATTCTGCCAGCAAGGCGGCGCGGTCGACCAGGCCGGGATCGGCCACGGCCACCGCCACAATGGCCTGGCCCAGCGTGGCGTCGTCGACGCCGAACACCGCGACTTCGCTGACCAGGCCACTGGCGTGCAGCACGCTCTCGACCTCGGTCGGGCTGATGCGGTAACCGGAAACCTTGATCATCTCGTCGCTGCGGCCGACGAAGTACAAAAAGCCCTCGGCGTCGCGGCGAACGGTGTCGCCCGACCAGACCGCCATTTCGGGCAGCGGCAATGCGGGATCCTGGCCGGGCGCCGGGCGAAAACGCAGCGCCGTGCGCGCCGCATCGTTCCAGTAACCGAGCGCCACCAGGGCGCCACGGTGCACCAGCTCACCCGGTTCGTCGGCGTCGCACAGCGTGCCGTCGGGCCGCACCACGAGCACCTCGGCATTCGGAATCGCGCGCCCGATCGAGCCAGGGCGGCGCGCTACCTCGGCCGGTGGCAGATACGTCGAGCGGAACGCCTCGGTCAGGCCGTACATCAGGAAGATGGCCGTGTGCGGCAGCGCTTGTTGCAGCGCCTCGACGGTCACGACCGGCATCGCGCCGCCGGAATTGGTGATGAAGCGCAGCGAGGTGTCGGCCGGCCAGGCCAGGCGCGCCAGCGCGATCCACAGCGGGGGCACGGCGGCCAGCCCGGTGATGCGGTGCTCGCGCACGGCAGCGACGATATCCTTGGGGAACAGGTAGTTCATGAGCACCACCGACGCGCCGCGCAGGAAGGCCGTGGTGAGCTGGCTCAGGCCATAGTCGAAACTGAGCGGCAGCACCGCCAGCAGGCGGTCCGCCGCCGTCATGCCGAGGTAGTCGGCGACACTGGCGGCACCGGCAACCATGTTCCGGTGTGACAGCACCACGCCTTTGGGCGCGCCGGTGCTGCCCGAGGTGTACAGGATCGCGGCCATGTCGGTGTCGATGCGGCGGTGCGGAACGCGCGCGTCCGGCGGCGCCTGCAATGCAGCCCAATCCAGCACCGGCAAGTCCGGTGTGCTGGTCACAGCGCCTTCGGTGACCAGCACCGCCTGCAAGGCGGGGCATGCGGCCAGCACGGGCGCCAGTTG
>NZ_JBFUEB010000290.1:0-1423 GCF_056404395.1 Rhizobacter sp. P2_D12
GCTGGAATCCGAAGAAGCGGCGCGCCCGCTGGAACTGGTGTGGGGCATGGGCCTGTCGTCGTGGCAGATGCGCACCCCGGCGCCTGTCGACTTCCATTACCCGCTCATCACGCAGGCGCTGGAAATCGACATCGACCCGACCTCGCACGCCATCGGCCTGCGCCCCCGCCAGCTCGACGCGCACCTGGAACTCGATGCGTTCGCGGCCTGCGGCGTGCCCGGTATCGGCGACGTCGAACGCGCGGCGCGCAGCCTGCTGGCCGCGCGCGGCGACAGCACGCTCTCGCCGTTCGCACCCGAGATGATCGAGCCGATCCTCAAGCTGATCGCCGGCCAGGTCAGCGCCGACGCCCGCTACGACATGGCCGCCACGCAGGCGCCGCCCCCTGGCGAGCGCCTCGTCGTCACGCATGGCTGGGTGATCTTCGCCCGGCCGCGCGCGACGCACTTCCTGATCGACGACATCGCGCGCCTGAAAGACCGCGTGGACGATGCCGAAGCATTGCCGGACGGGCCGCTGAGCCTTGTCACGCCACCCGGCAGCGCGGTGCTCGAGCACGAGCCGATCGCGTTTCGCGGCCTGTCCGGCGGCGCGGTCAATGCCGGCGAACCGCGCGAGCTGTACTTCCCGCTGCCGTACAACCGCGAGCAGGAAACCATCGTCCAGCAACTGGCGCGCTCGCCCGGCGTCACGGTCCAGGGCCCGCCCGGCACCGGCAAGACGCACACGATCGCCAACATCATCAGCCACTACCTGGCCTCGGGCAAGCGCATCCTGGTCACGTCCAAGGGCGAGCCGGCGCTGAAGGTGTTGCAGGAGAAGATTCCCGAATCGATCCGGCCCCTGACCGTCGCCCTGCTCTCGGGCGACAAGGAAGGCATGCGCCAGTTCCAGGCGTCGATCGAAGCGATCATCCACACGCTGTCGCATCTGAACCCGCAGCTCGAGACCGAGGCGATTGCCGCCTGCCGCGTCGCGCTCGACCGCGCGCATGCCGAAACCGCCGCGATCGACACCCGCATCGACGAGATCGCGCATGCCCAGCTGGCCGCCGTCAGCGTCGATGGCGTCGAGATGCGCGCGCAGAAGATGGCTGAACTGGTCATCGACGGCAGGGAGCGTTTTGGCTGGTTCGACGACGACCTGTCGCTGGCACCGCACCACGCGCCGCCATTTGGCGACGAACAGGCGATGGGACTGCGCGAGGCGCGGCGCCGGCTTGGCGCGGATCTGGTCTACTGCAATGCGCGGCTGCCAGCGGCCGACGCCCTGCCCCCGGCGCCGGCCATCGGCCGTCYGCACGACACGCTGCTGGCCATGCGCGACATCGAGCGTGACGAAGCCAGTGGCGCGCTGCCGCCGCTGCGCGCGACCACGCCCGACGTGTTTGCCGCCGCACAGGCGTTGCAGACGGCACTGGCC
>NZ_JBFUEB010000291.1:0-1398 GCF_056404395.1 Rhizobacter sp. P2_D12
CCGTTGGCGCCAACCGTGAAGGTGCCGTAGCCATTGGAGCCAGCGACGTTGGTCTGGGCGACAAAGGTCGCCGCACTGTCGACGTCCGAGATGGCCAGCGTACCTCCGGTGCTCAGGACCGCATTGGTCTCGGTCAGCGAGACAGCCGCCGGCGCAATCACGGCCGCATCGTTCGTGCCCGTGATCGTGATGCTGAGTGTCGCCGTCGCCGTGGCGCCCGCTGCGTCATGCACCGTGTAGCTGAACACCTCGGTGGCCGTCGCGCCCTGGGCCAGTGCCTGCGAAGCCGCCTTGTCGGCCAGGTACGAGTAGCTGCCGTCCGCGTTCAGCGTCAGGGTCCCGAACGTGCCGGCGATGGCCGTTCCCGCGGCCACCGTCGCGCCGCCGAAGCTCACGGAGGACACGTTCTTGCTGTCGCCCGCATCGACGTCCGTGTCGTTCGCAAGCACGCCGGAGGCCGCGTTGACGTTGAGCACCACGTCTTCCACGGCGTTGGCCGTGTCGGGCGCAGCCACCGGCGCATCGTTCACCGGCGTGACATTCAAGGTCAAGGTGTTCGGCGCCGCGTCGAACGCGCCGGCGCTGTCCTGCACGCTGAAGCCGATCGACGCATACGGAGCGCCGTTGCCGTTCGCGGCCGGCACGTAGACCAGGTGGCCCGCGTTGATCTCCGCCACGGAGACGACCTGGCCTGCCGTGACCGCGACGCCGTTCAGCAGCAAGGCCCCGGCCGCCGGCGGTCCATCGATCCGTACGCTGATCAAGGTCTGCCCGGCATCCGTGTCTGCGAAACCGAAGTCTGCCGACTGCACCACGTGGCTGCCGTCTTCCGCCAGCGTCACGCTCGCATCGGCGCCGGTCGGCGGTGTGTTGTTGCCCACGTTGACCGTGACGCTCGCCGTCGCGCTCGCGCCGCTCGGATCAGTGACGGTGTACTGGATCTGCACCGGCCCGCTGATATTCGTCGCAGGCATGAACACGAGGTGTCCCGTCGCATCGACCGAGACCGTGCCCCGGGTGGGATCGGCCAGCACCGGGTTGCTGACGGTCAGCGCGTCGCCGTCGACGTCGTGGTCGTTGGCCAGCACGTCGATCGTGACCGTCGTGTTGATCGCGGTCGACGCGACGTCGTCGCCGGCCACCGGCGCATCGTTCACCGGCGTCACCGACAGCGTCAGCGTGGCGGTCGACGTGGCGGTGCCGTCGCTGACCGTGTACGTGGCGGCCGGCACAGCACCGTTGTAGTTGGCCGCGGGCGTGAAGCTGTAGCTGCCGTCGGCGGCCATCGTCAGCGTGCCGACACCTGCCAGCGTGGCGGTCTGGCCTGCCAGGTAGGTTGTGCCGCCCACGCTGAACTGCGTGACGGCCAGGCTGCTGCCGGCGTCGACATCGCTGTCG
>NZ_JBFUEB010000292.1:0-1391 GCF_056404395.1 Rhizobacter sp. P2_D12
ACCTTGACGATGACGACGATGACGATGACGATGAACGGGCAAGAAGTGGTGTCGGTCTACGAAACGATGGTCGGCATCACCGAGCGCATGCTCGCCGCGGCCACTGCCAGCGAATGGGATCGCCTGGCCGAACTTGAACAGGAATGCGCCGCCCACGCGCGCCGCCTCAAAGCCAACGAAGGCGTGGGCCCGCTGGCCGGCCAGGAACGCGTGCGCAAGGTCAATGCGATCCGCAGCATGCTGGATGCCGACCGCCGCATCCGCGACCTCACCAGCCCATGGATGGCGCATCTGTCGTCCCTGATCAACAGCAAATCGACCGAACGCCGCGTCGCGCGCGCCTACGGCATCTGATGCGCCCGGCGGGGGTTGACTGATGCTGCCCCGCGACCTCGTTTCAGGCGTCACGCGCATCACGCCGGCCCAGGCCGCCGAGCAGGCGGTCGACCCGCGCCAGCAAGCCTTTGCGCGCGCCGTCGCGCCGCTGCTGGGCAAGGCGATCCACGGCGAAGTCCAGGCCAAACTCACCGACGGCACCTTCGTCGTCAAGTTTGCCGACACCCAGGCGCGCATGCAACTCCCCCCCGGCGCGCTGGTCGGCGCCGACGTGCCGCTCACGCTGATTGGCCTGCATCCCCGCCCCACCTTCCAGGTTGGTAACCAGACCACCGCCACCGGCTTTGCCGAGGCCGGCCCCGCACCGCAAGCCGAAACCGATGCTCCGGGCGCCCCGCTGGGCTACCGCGAAGGCGCCGCCCTCGGCCGCGCCGGCGCCCTGCTGGCCTCCAGCGCGGGACTGGGCGCGCAGGCATTCGCCGGCGGCACCGAAGCAAAAAACACCACGCTGAGCCCCACCGCCCAGGCCCTGGCCGGCGTGCTGGCAGCCGCCCAGAAAGCCGAGACGGTGCTCACCGCCGTCACCGGCAGTGCGCCCCTGGTGGCCACACCGGACGCCGATCCGGCGGCGCTGGCCGCCGGCCTGAAGCAGGCGTTCGGCAAGAGCGGCCTGTTCTACGAATCGCATGTGGCCGAATGGGCGCAGGGTTCGCGCGCGCTGGCCGAACTGGCAAGCGAACCGCAGCAGCAGGCCGCGCAGGCCGGCGCGCGCCCGAACCCGCAGGATCCCGCCACCGCGCAGTTCATCAGCATGCAGCTGGCGGCGCAGGAGCAATCGCAACTGGCGTGGAAAGGCCAGCTGTGGCCCGGCCAGCCGATGGAATGGGACGTGCAGCGCGAAGCCCATGGCGGCGGCGACGCTGACGGGGCGATCTGGAACAGCCGCCTGCGCCTGCGTTTCCCCGAACTGGGCGAACTCGATGTGCAGCTGCGGATGGTGGGCGGCGCCTTGCAGATCGGGCTTGCGACCGGCGACGACGCCACCGCCGCCCTGC
>NZ_JBFUEB010000293.1:0-1380 GCF_056404395.1 Rhizobacter sp. P2_D12
CAGCGAAGAAGACGTGGGCCGCCAGGCCCTCGAACTCGCGCAGCAACTGATCGAAGCGGCCCGCAACGACACCCCGTTCGACGTGCCCGCCGCGCTGGCGCAACTGCGCGCGACGGACGAAGACGTGCGTCTTGGGCCATCGACCGGCTCGATCGTGCAGGCCGCCGTGGCCCGCAACATCCCGTTTCGCCGCCTGACCGAAGGCAGCATGGTCATGTTTGGCTGGGGCAGCCGTGCGCGCCGCATCCAGGCCGCCGAAATCGACGCCACCGGCGCGATTGCCGAATCGATCGCGCAGGACAAGGAACTGACCAAGAAGCTGCTCGACGCGGCCGGCGTGCCGGTGCCGCAGGGCCGTGGCGTGAGCGACCCTGACGACGCCTGGGCCGCCGCGATGGAAATCGGCCTGCCGGTGGTGATCAAGCCGAAGGACGGCAACCAGGGCAAGGGCGTGACGGTCAACGTCACCACCCGCGAACAACTGGACGCCGGCTTCAAGGCCGCCAGCGAGTTCCGCGACGACATCCTGGTCGAACGCTACCTGCCCGGTCACGACTACCGCCTGCTGGTGGTGGGTGACAAGCTGGTGGCCGCCGCGCGCCGTGAGCCGCCACAGGTGGTGGGCGATGGCGAGCGCAGCGTGCGCGAACTGGTCGAACAGGTCAACCTCGACCCGCGCCGCGGCGATGGCCACGGCACGTCGCTGACCAAGATCCGCTTTGACGACATCGCCATCGGTACGCTGGCCCAGAACGGCCTGACGCCGGACTCGGTGCCCGCCATCGGCCAGCGCGTCGTCCTGCGCAACAACGCGAACCTGTCCACCGGCGGCTCGGCCACGGACGTGACCGACGACGTGCACCCCGAAGTCGCGGCGCGCGCCGTCGCTGCCGCCCACATGATCGGCCTGGATATCTGCGGCGTCGACCTGGTCTGCGACAGCGTCCTCAAACCGATTGAGGACCAGAACGGCGGCATCGTCGAAGTCAACGCCGCACCGGGCCTGCGCATGCACCTGGCGCCATCGTTTGGCAAACCGCGCCCGATCGGCGAAGCCATCGTCGACACGCTGTTCAAGGACGGCGACGATGGCCGCATCCCGATCGTGGCCGTCACCGGCACCAACGGCAAAACGACCACCGTGCGCCTGATCGCGCACCTTCTCACGGCCGCCGGCCTGCGCACCGGCATGACCAACACCGACGGCGTCTACATCGAAGGCCGCCGCATCGAAAGCGGCGACTGCAGCGGCCCGCGCAGCGCGCGCAACGTGCTGCTGCACCCCGACGTCGACGCGGCCGTGTTCGAAACCGCGCGCGGCGGTCTGCTGCGCGAAGGCCTGGCCTACGACAAGTGCCAGGTCGCGGTCGTGACCAATAT
>NZ_JBFUEB010000294.1:0-1371 GCF_056404395.1 Rhizobacter sp. P2_D12
GACTGTTTGACCACAGCGAGCGCAGCGAGCGGCGGGAGTTTCGGCGACGGGCCTTGAAAGCAGGCAGCGCAGGGAAGTCCTCGCCCCCAGGGGCGAGGACCGCCCCATCCGGCGCGCCCCAGCCTGCCCGCACGCGCCTTTGCTCGCTCCGAAGCGGAAACAGAAACCCCGGATTGAATATCCGGGCTACCCGACCGAGGGATCCTCGTTGACCGGCGGCACCAGGCCGCCGAGCAGCCACAGGCGCGAGGCCTTCTGGTGTGCGGCCAGGTGGCGGGCGTCGTCGTCGAGCCAGCGCATCAACTCGTCGCGCTGGTCCTCGCTCAGCGGCTGTTCGTGCTCGCGGAGCACCCAGCGCCAGGCGGTCTGCCACACGGGGTCGTCGCTTTCGGGGTTGTCGGTGCTCATCGGGCCGGATTCTAGGACCCGCCCCGCGCGGCTACTCGGTATCGAGCAGGTGCCGGCACCCCGCCAGCGCCTGCACCGCATCGCGGATCATCGTGTTGACCAGCGCCGCCGACACGCCCAGCCGCTCGCCGATCGCGCGCTGCGTCAGCCCGCCGACGCGGTACATCTCGAAGGCCTGGCGCGTGCGCGCCGGCAGCCTGCCGAGCACCGCATCGACGATCACCAGGTTCTGCCGGTTGATCGCGTACTGCTCCGGCGTGCCCTGCTGCGCCGCCACGTGCTCGCCGCTCTCGCCGTCGGCGAACACGCCCGCCTCCAGCATCAGCCGGCGCCGGCAGTCGATCGCCAGGTTGCGCACCACCTGGAAGCAATAGCCCACCGGCTGCTGCACCGGCAGGCTGGCCGAGACGTCGGACAGTTTCAGGAACGCCTCCTGCACCACGTCTTCCGCCAGCTCGCGCCGGCCGGTGATCTTGTGCGCCAGCCCTTGCAGCTTGGCACGGTGCGCGACGAACGCACCCCCCAGGCCCGCAGGCTCGTTGCTGGTCATTGACACGCTCTACCCCCTGAAGCTCATCGTTGTTGTTGCGAATGATTCGCATTTTGGTGGTTTGCGTCAAGGGATGGCCTATGGCCCTTGACGAGTCGGGGTCTGGCTTGTTCAGGCCAACAACTGCAGCAGCGTGTCCATGTCGACCGGCTTCACCAGGTGCTCGTCGAAGCCGTGTGCGGCCGATTTGACCCGGTCCTCGGCCTGCCCGTAGCCGGTCAGCGCGATCAGCCGCAGCGACTTGCGCCCGTCTCTCGCGCGGATGCGCTGCGCGAGCTCGTAGCCGTCCATCACCGGCAGGCYGATGTCGAGCACCGCGATGTCGACGCGCTCGGTCTCCAGCAGTTGCAGTGCCGACGGCCCGTCGTGCGCGACCACCGGCACGTGGCCCAGCGCGTCGAGCAGCGTGGCCA
>NZ_JBFUEB010000295.1:0-1359 GCF_056404395.1 Rhizobacter sp. P2_D12
GCGTCGACCGTGGTTGCGGTGCCGCAGGTGGCCACGATCAGGTCCTGGCCGGGCGCCAGCGCGCGCGCGCCGATGGCCGCGGCGAAGCGGTCGCAACCGAGCCGCGCCGGGTCGCGGTAGCCATTGGTAACGCCTGCGCGCTGCGGCGTGGACGCGAACCACTCGACCTGCGCGCCAGCCGGCAGCAGGGCCGCGATGCGCGCGGCCAGCGCGGGTCCCGCCACGTTCGAGACCAGCACGCGCGTGGCGCCCATCCAGTCTTCATGCATCGCATCCAGCCCGGCATGCGCCACCGCACCGGTTGCCGACCAGGTGCCCAGCGCCGCGCCGTCCTCTGCCAGCGCCCACTTGACGCGGGTATTGCCGGCATCGATCAGCAGCATCATGCTTTCACCCGCAGCGACACGTCGCCGGCCATGACGGTGATGCGGCCTTCGGCGGTATCGAGCAGCAGGCGCCCGCTATCGTCGACACCGGCCGCGCGCCCTTCGTGCCGCACGACGCCGCCGTCGAGCAGGACGACGGTCTCGCCCTGCCATGCATGGCGCAGGTTCCAGCGCGCGCTGAAGGCGGCGAACCCGCGCGCGGTAAATTCGCGCAGGCAGCCGGCCAGGCCGTCGAGGAGCGCCGCCATCAACGCGTCGCGGTCCATGCGCGCCAGCCATGGCATGCCGGCCGCGCTGCGGCCCAGCTGCGCTTCCATCTCGTCCGGCATCAACAGGTTCAGGCCAATGYCGATCACGCACCAGGTGCCGCCGCCAGGGGCGGACTGGGTTTCGATCAGGATGCCGGCCAGTTTGTCGCCATCCTTGAGGACGTCGTTCGGCCACTTCAGCTGTACCTGCTGGCCGAGCGTGCCAAGCGTGTCGGCCAGCGCCACGCCCACCGCCAGCGGCAGGCCAAGCAGCGCCTGCGGCCCGCCGTCGAAGCGCCAGGCCAGCGAAAACGTCAGCGAGCCTTCGGGCGACGACAGCCAGCTGCGCCCGGCGCGCCCGCGGCCGGCGCTTTGGTGTTCGGCCACCAGCAGCAGCGGGGCGGCAAGTGTGCCGGCGCGCGCAAGCAGGTCGGCATTGGTCGACCCGGTCTGCGCGACCACTTCAACGGCGACGCCTGCGCGCGACAGGGCGGCGATGGCGGCGGCGTTCATGGATGCTCCCGACGCTTCTTGGTCGGCGCGCGCGCAAAGAGACGGTCGAACAGGGCATTGGGCATCAGGCGCAGCAGCTTGGCGACGACGCCCATCTGCCACGGCAGCACGCGGTAACTGTCGCCGCGCGCGATCGCCGCGACAGCCTCCGTGGCAAAGCGTTCGGGGGGCATCAAAAAGGGCATGGGGAAGCGGTTGGCACGGGTCATGGG
>NZ_JBFUEB010000296.1:0-1333 GCF_056404395.1 Rhizobacter sp. P2_D12
CCAGGTCAACGCGCACAGCGTGGCCAATATGCAGGTGACGCGCGGCGCAATGGCCGCCACCTTCGATGGTGTTGTCGTCAACCCGGTCGTGCTCGACCAGATCGGCGCCGGCATGAATTCGGGCCGCGCGCTGTTCCTGCACGGCGCGGCCGGCAGCGGCAAGACCTATCTCGCAGAGCGCCTGCGCGACCTGCTGGTCGGCACGATCGCCGTGCCGCACGCGCTGATGGTCGATGGCGAAGTGATCCCATTCTTCGACAACGTGCAGCACTGCGTGACCGAAGCGGCGGTGACGGAAGCACCTAGCCTGGACCGCGGCAGCGCGCCCGACCTGCGCTGGATCCGCGGCGTGCGCCGTCCTGCCGCGCTGGCCGGGGGCGAACTCACGCTGGACATGCTCGACCTGCGGTTCGACCCGCACACCCGCCTGTACCAGGCGCCGCCGCACCTCAAGTCGAACAACGGCATCTTCATCATCGACGACCTGGGGCGCCAGCGCTGCACGCCGGAAGCATTGATGAACCGCTGGATCGTGCCGATGGACCGCAACGTCGATTACCTGACGCTGCACACGGGCCACACATTCCAGGTGCCGTTCGACGTGATCGTCGTGTTCTCGTCGAACTTCGTGCCGCAGCGCCTGTCGGATGGCGCCTTCCTGCGCCGCCTCGGCTACAAGATCGAGGTCCCGGCAGCGTCAACCGACGAATACATGCGCCTGTTCCGGCAGGCGTGCGACAGCGTCGGCGTGGCGTTCGACGCCGCGTCGTTCGACTACCTGCTGGCCTGCCACCGCGAGCGCGGCGTGCCGCTGCTGGCCTGCTACCCGCGCGACCTGATGCGCCAGTTGCGCGACCTGGCACGCTACGAAGACCGCGCGCCGGAACTGTCGCGCCGCACCCTGGACTGGGCCTGGGATAACTATTTTGCCGSGGGCGCCCCAGGCCGGCCCGCATCACAAGAACGCCGCGAACGCGGCACGACGGAGTATGAGCATGCGTAATTCAAGAGCGATCCTGATCATCGGCGTGGCGCTGGTGCTGGCGCTGGGCGCCGTGGTACTGGCAGCCAAGTGGATGGGCGAGCAGGGCCCGGCCGGTACCCGTGTGGTGGTGGCCGCCGCCGACATCGGGCAGGGCGCGCGCATCCTGCCGGCCAGCCTGCAACTGGCCGACTGGCCCGCCGGCGCGTTGCCGCCCGGCGCGATCACCGACATGAAGCTGCTCGAAGGGCGCATCGCGCGCGGCGACATTGCACGCGGCGAGCCGGTGCTTGAATCGAAGCTGGCGCCGGCCGGCACGCTGGGCGGCCTGTCGGCAGTGGTGGCCCTGTC
>NZ_JBFUEB010000297.1:0-1333 GCF_056404395.1 Rhizobacter sp. P2_D12
GGTTGCGGCAGCACGTTCCGGGTTACGCTGCCGCTGTCCTCGCGCGCGGGCGTCGCCGCGCCGGCTATCGGGACCGACACGCCGCAGGGCAATCCGGCCGCGCTGCGCATCGGCGTGGTCGACGACAATGAAGRCGCCGCCGTGACGCTCGCGCTGCTGCTCGAGACGTTGGGTCACACGGTGTCGGTTGCCCATTCGGCGCGCGCCGCGCTGAACGTGCTGCCGGCGTTCGAGCCGGATGTGTGCCTGCTCGATATCGGCCTGCCCGAGATGAATGGGTTCGAGCTGGCGCGGGCACTGCGCGCCAGGCCCGGAACCGACCATGCGATCCTGATCGCGGTCACCGGCTACGCGCAGGAGAAAGACCGCGCCGAAGCACGCGCCGCGGGCTTTCACGACCTGTTCGCCAAGCCGGTCGACCTCGAGGTGCTGGGCGCGGCGCTGGTGCAGATCGAACGGCGCCGCCGCTAGCCTGCTGTGCGACGGGGTCCGCGTGCGTCAGGCAGAATTTGTGTCTGATTCACGCACAAGGGACACACCATGACGCAGCGCTATCAACCGATCACCCGCCTTGGCCTGGGCGGCACGGGTTTCGGCGACATGTACCACGCCACCAGTGACGAAGCAGCCCAGGCGACCGCCGACGCCGCATGGGACGCCGGCATCCGCTATTTCGACACCGCGCCGCACTACGGCGCCGGCCTGTCCGAACACCGCTTCGGGCACGCACTGCGCCGCCGCCCGCGCGCCGACTACACGCTCTCGACCAAGGTCGGCCGCCTGCTGGCCCCATCCACCCCGGGCGAGATCGCCGCGCCTTTCGTCGGCGCCTTGCCCTTCAAGCGGGTGATCGACTACACAGCCGACGGCGCGCGCCGTTCAGTCGGGGACAGTCTGCAGCGCATGGCGCTGGCATCCATCGACATCGTCTACGTGCATGACCTGTCGCCCGACATGTTCGGCGACCAGTTCGACCATTACTACCGCATTGCATCCGGTCCGGGCGGCGCCTTCGAGGGCTTGACGAAGCTGCGCGAGGAGGGCGTCATCAAGGCCTGGGGCCTGGGCGTCAACACGGTCGAGCCATGCCTGCGCGCGCTGCGCGACGCCGACCCCGACATCTTCTTGCTGGCCGGGCGCTACACGCTGATGGAAACGACGCCGCTGGCCGAGCTGTTCCCGCTATGCGCCGAGCGCGGCGCGAAGGTCGTCATCGGCGGGCCATTCAATTCAGGTTTCCTGGCCGGCGGGCCAAATTACGATTACGGCCCGGCCGACGCGGACAAGCTGGCACAACGCGAACGCTTGCGCAAGGTAGCGGTCGACCATGGCG
>NZ_JBFUEB010000298.1:0-1327 GCF_056404395.1 Rhizobacter sp. P2_D12
CCCCAGGCCGATGCGCGCGACGCGCTGCTGATCAAGCGCTACGGCTTCGACTTCGTGCGCCTGTCGCACTATCCGCAGTCGCCGGCTTTCATGCGCGCGGCCGACGAACTGGGGCTCATGGTGCTGCCGGCGATCCCCGGCTGGCAGTTCCACAACCCGGACCCGGCGTTTGCGCGCCAGGTGGTGCAGACCTGCGCCGACATGGTCCGGCGCGACCGCAACCACCCGAGCGTCGTGGCCTGGGAATGTTCGCTCAACGAGACGCAGATGCCGGACCCGTTGATCAAGGCGCTGCACGCGACCGTGCACGCCGAATACCCGGGCGACCAGGCCCACTCGGCCGGCTGGGTGCCGCAGACCTATGACCTGTACCTGCAGGCGCGCCAGCACCGGATCGGCAGCAAGCATCCGCTGCCGGCCAAGCCGCTGATCGTTTCCGAATACGGCGACTGGGAGTACTACGCGATGAACGCGGGCTTCAATCAAACCGCCTGGGCCGACCTCAAGCCGGCTGACCGCTCCAGTCGCCAGGGCCTGGGGCAGGGCGAAGCGCGCCTGCTGCAGCAGGCCCGCAACGTGGCCGAGGCCCGTGACGACAATGCCGCCACGCCGGCCTTCGCCGACGGCTACTGGGTCATGTTCGATTACGCGCGCGGCTATGCGCCCGATCTGGAAGAGTCGGGTGCGCTGAGCATCGAGCGCCTGCCCAAGTTCACGGCCCAGTTCTTCCGTTCGCAGCGCAGCGCAATGGAGCGCTCACCGCAGTGGGGCGGCGGCCCGATGGTCTTCATCGCCAGTTACTGGCAAGCCGGTTCGGCGCCGCGCGTGCGGGTGTTCTCGAATGCCGGCGAAGTCGAGTTGCGCCTGAACGGCAAGCCGGTGGGCCGCCAGAAGAGCGGGCCGTCGGCAGCGCACCCGCACCTGGCGCATCCTCCGCTGGAATTCGAGACGGGCGGGTTCGTTCCCGGCGAACTGGTGGCGCGCGCGTATACCAAGGGCCGCGTCGTGGCTGAGCACCGCGTGCGCACGCCGGAAGCGCCGGCAACGCTGACGCTGGAACTCGACGACATGGGCGTGCCGGTGGCCGAGGGCGACCTGGTGTTCCTGCGCGCACGCGTGCTCGACGCCCGCGGCACGACGGTGCCTGCGAGCGGCCGCGACGTCGCGTTCTCCGCAATCCAGGGCGCGCAGATCGTCGGCAGCGCCGTCGCGCCGCTCGAAGCAGGCGTCGCCAGTGTGCTGGTGCGCGTGACGGGGCCACGCGCCAGAGTCGCTGCGCAGGCCCAGCTAGGCGTGCTGACAGGCAGCCTCGAACGCTGAGCAGCAC
>NZ_JBFUEB010000299.1:0-1317 GCF_056404395.1 Rhizobacter sp. P2_D12
CAGCAGCGGCATCGTGATCCAGCGGCCGATGACGGTGGCCAGCTGCTGCTGGGTAAAGGGCTTGGACAGGTAATCGTCCATGCCCGCCGCCAGGCAGGCTTCGCGATCGCCCTGCAGCGCGTTGGCGGTGATCGCGATCACGGGCAGCCCGCGCTGGCGCCCCATCTCGCGCTCGTGGCGCCGGATCTCGCCGGTGGCCGCAAAGCCGTCCATCACCGGCATCTGGCAATCCATCAGCACTGCATCCCAGCGGCCTTCGTGCACGGCGCGCAGCGCTTCCTGGCCGTTTTTCGCGCAGCCCGTTTCGAGACCCAGGCTTTCCAGCATCGCGCGGGCGACTTCGACGTTGACCGGGTTGTCCTCGGCCAGCAGCACGCGCCGCGCGCGCCTGGCCGGATGCAGCGCGGGCTCCTGGTCGCTGGCCGCCGCTGACGGCGCAGTCGGCCGCTGCAGCCGCGCCGCACGCACCGCCAGGCACGCATACAGATCGGCCGCACGTGCCGGTTTGACCAGCTGGTACGCCACGCCCGCTTCGCGCCGCTGCACCGGATCAGCGGCCAGCCGTTCGGGGCTGAGCAGCACCAGGTGCGTGTCGCGCGCCAGCGGTTCGGCGCGCACTGCGGCGGCCAGAGCAAGGCCGCTGGTTTCGCACAGCTCCATGTCCAGCACCGCCGCGTCGTAGGGCCGGCCGGCGCGGGCCGCGTTGACCAGCCACTCGAACGCGAGCGCGCCGCCGATGTCGTCGCACTGCGCATGCCACGCTGTCAGCTGCTGCACCAGCGCCTTGCGGCTGGCATCCTGCTCGTCGACCACCAGCACGCGCAAGCCATCGAGTGTATTGAGGTGATGGCCCGGCGCGTCCGGGTCGACCCGGTGCTTGTCGAAGCTGACCGTGAACCAGAAGACCGAGCCGCGCTGCTGTGCATTCTCGACCCCGATGGCGCCGTTCATCAGCTCGACGATCTGCTTTGAAATCGCCAGCCCGAGGCCGGTGCCGCCGTACTTGCGGGTGGTGGAGTCGTCCGCCTGCGAGAAGGCGTTGAACAGGCGCGCCCGTGCTTCGCGCGAAATGCCGATGCCGGTGTCGTGCACCTCGAAGCGCAGCACGACCTGTTGCGGGTCTTCGCCCGCCACGCGCACGCGCGCCAGGATGCGCCCATCGTCAGTGAACTTGAGCGCGTTGCCCAGCAGGTTGGCCAGGATCTGGCGCAGCCGGTTCGGATCGCCGCAGATCGCCACCGGGATGTCGTTGGCAATGTCGAAGTCGCACGCCAGGCCCTTGGCCGCGGCTTGCGGCGTGTAAACGTTGTGGATCTC
>NZ_JBFUEB010000300.1:0-1305 GCF_056404395.1 Rhizobacter sp. P2_D12
CCGCCGCCCTGTGGGCACTGACGGTGCGCAACACCGGCAGCTTCACGATCCTGGCCCGCCAGCTGGCGGTGCGCATCCCGGCCGGGGGCCGCTCGGGCGTCGGCTGGCGCTGCCACCCCGCGCGCGGCGCCGACCCGGCGCTCGCGCCGGGGGCCAGCCTGCTGCTGTTCTGCCGCACCACGGTGGCGCCCGCCTACCAGGAGGAAGCGTGGCAGGCCGCGATGCAGATGCTGCGCAGCGGCGAACCGAGCGACCTGCAATGGAGCGACGAGGCCCTGCAGACGCCGGCCGGCTTCGACGCCGCCACCGACCGCCTGGTGGCCGATGCGCTGAAGGCCCCGGTCTCGGCCGCGCCGAAGCGTTCATGGCGCGAGCGCTGGTCGATGTTGACGTCGCCGCGCCGGCAAGCCGTGTGGCTGGCGGGGCTGGTGGCGGCATTCGCTGCCTTCTGTGCGCTGGCCCGCGGGTTCGGCGAACGCCGGGCGGTCGTCGCGACCCTGCTGGCGGCGGTGCCGGCCAGCACCTTGGCCGGCCGTGGTGAAGGCGCGGCCTCGGTGCTGCTGGTGGGCATGTACCTGGCGCTGTCGGTGCTGCTCGCCTTCGGCCTGGCGTTCGGCGCCCGCGTCTACACGCAGCTGTTCTTCAGGCGTTTCGGCTAGCCTGCGGCACGACGCCCGGAAGCCGCGGTGCCCAGGGCGCCGAGGATGCCGCCGAGGACCAGCACGTACCACAGCGGGGCGGAGCCTGCCTCGCCACCGATGGCCCACAGGCCGGCCGCACCGGCCACCAGGGCCACGGCGGCCACCAGGGCCAGCAGCAGCAGCGGCACGGCCAGCGCCAGCGTCGGCAGCTTCACCGCCGGATCGCGGCTGCCGGCCACCAGCAGCGCATAGCCGACGAGCGTGAAGAGCGGGAACAGCACCCACAGGGTCAGGCCCGGCGACACAGCGGACATCCCGAGCGGTGCCGCCACCAGCGCGGCGGCAGACAGGAAACCCAGTGCGGCCAGCACGCCGCCGACGATTGCGATCAGCATGGTTGAAGCGAAGCGGTGAAGGTGCGGCAAGGATAGCGCGGCGGCTCCTGGTGCCCTCCCTGCGTGATCCCGCATCCAGCAGATGTCCCGATCGGGGGCTTGATCCGTCATCGAACGCCCCTATAATTCTCCTTGCTAGCACTCTCACATGTTGAGTGCTGACAACATCCAGTCACCGCCAAGGTGCCGGTGTTCCGCAAGTCAATGAGCGCCAACTTGCCTCATTGCCCACCAGAAGTCCCATTTTCTGAGACATCAAGGAGATGCTA
>NZ_JBFUEB010000301.1:0-1285 GCF_056404395.1 Rhizobacter sp. P2_D12
CTGCGCAAGACGCTGCGGCTGGTGGCCGACGGCGACGCCCTTGAACCCTACGAAAGCTTTCCGCTGCTGCGCCTGCGCCGCGTGGCCACCGGCGGCTTCGAGCCCGATCCCGGCTTCATTCCACCGAGCCTGTCGATCGACGCGGTGGCAGGCCCGGGCCTGGGCCTGCACGGCGCGCTGGCGCGGCTGATGGAAAAGCTGCTGGCCAAGGTGACCGCGCTGTATGGCGACCTGCGCGAACCGAGCCGCAACGTGGTCGAGATCCGCGGCGGCGACGTGTCGGCGTTCTGGCTGCTGCACACGGCCAGCGCCGGCTATGCGGCGCTGGCCCATTACCTGCACCACCGCGAGCTGCATCCCGAGCGCCTGTACGGCGCACTGCTGCACCTGGCCGGCGGCCTGATGACCTATTCGCGCAGCTACCGGCTGGACGACCTGCCCGCGTATGTCCACGCCGATCCCGGGCCGCCGTTCGCGCGCCTGGACGGCATCATCCGCGATCTCCTCGACACCGTGATCTCGTCGCGCTACTTCACCATCGCGCTGCACCACGACCGCCCGTCGTACTACCACGGCGCGCTCGATTCGGGCCGCATCACCCCCCAGACCACGCTATACCTTGCCGTGGCCGCCGACATGCCGGCGCTGCGCCTGGTCGAAACGGTGCCGCTGCAATTCAAGGTCGGCGCGCCCGAAGACGTCGACCGCTGCGTGCTGTCTGCGCTGYCGGGCGTCAGGCTGCTGCATGCGCCGCAGGTACCGAGCGCGATTCCCGTGCGGCCCGACATGGTCTACTTCGTCCTCGATGTGCGCGGGGCGCTGTACGAGGCCATGCTCAAGTCGCAGGCGATGTCGGTGTACGTCCCCAACGGGCTGCGCGAACTGCGGCTCGAACTGATCGCGGTGTCGGCATGAGCGCGTTCATCGAGCGCCGCGCTGCGCCCAAAGGCGAAACGGGCGAGCGCGCCATCCGCACGCAACGCCTCAGCGACATCATGTACGAGGGGTTCTATGCGCTGTTCCTGCTCAAGACCGGGTGCGGGCCGCAGGACAAGGTCGCGTTTGCCGACAACATGACGAGCTTTCTGATGGACGTCGACCGCAACGCCAAGGCGCTCGGGATCGCGGCCGACGATATCCTCGCCGCCAAGTACGCATTCTGCTCGGCGGTCGACGAAATCATCCTGCGCTCGACCTTCGACGTGCGCGACGCGTGGGAGACCCGGCCCCTCCAGCTGCGGGTGTTCGGCGACCAGCTCGCGGGCGAGCATTTCTTCCACCGGCT
>NZ_JBFUEB010000302.1:0-1284 GCF_056404395.1 Rhizobacter sp. P2_D12
GCACCGAGCTGGCCGCCGGCATGTTCGCAATGGACGTGCTGCCCGAGACCACGGCGTACGAATTGCAGCAGGTCGAGATCGACCTGGAGGAGGGCGCATGACGGACATCGATATGCGCGCCCAGGAGGTCGCCGACAAACTCGCGCTGCTGCGCGCCACCCTTGCCGCCAGCGGCGCCGGCGCCGTGCGCCTGCGCGGCACCGACTGGTTTGCGTGGATCACGGCCGGCGGCTCGAGCGCCGTGCTGCACACGACCGACACGGGCATTGCCGAAGTACTGGTCACAGCGGGCGATGCCTGCGTGCTGACCGACCAGATCGAAGGCGAGCGCCTGCGCCTTGAGGAAGTACCGGCCGGGTTCAGCTTTCATATCGAGCCGTGGGCCGAGCCCGAGCTGCGCGAGCATTTCGTGCTGGCCGCGGCCGAGGGCCGGCCGGTGCTGTCGGACCGTCCGCAGGCCGACGAACTGCCGTTGCCGCTGCCGCTACGCCAGCGCAAGCTGGTGCTGGGCGACGCCGAGCAGGCGCGCTACCGCCTGCTGGGGCGCGAAGCGGCCGAAGCGATGACCGACGTGCTGCACCGCGCCCGGCCCGACTGGACCGAGCAGCAGCTGGCCGGCGCCGGCGCCGAGGCGCTGTGGCGCCGCGGCATCCATCCGGCGCTGGTGCTGGTGGCCGGTGCGCGGCGCTTGCCGCTGTTTCGCCACGCGACGCCGTCGCACGAGCCGATTGGCGAGCGCGCCATGCTCGTGTTCTGCGCGCGCCGCCATGGCCTGTATGCCAACCTGACGCGCTTCGTGAGCTTTGGCGGCACTGGCTCGGCGCCCACGGCCCAGCGCGCGCTGATGGCGCTCGAGGCCACCGGCCTGGCGGCCGTGGCGCCGGGCAAATCGCTGTCATCGGTGTACCACGCGCTGGCGCAGGCCTATCACCACGCCGACGTCGAGGACGCGATCCGCGAACACCACCAGGGCGGCATCACTGGCTACCTGGCGCGCGAGATCGTGGCCACCCCCAGCACGGCCACGCAGCTCGAACAGGGCATGGCATTTGCGTTCAATCCAAGTTATAACGGTATGAAGATCGAAGACACGTTCCTACTCGGCCCCGACGGACTCGAAAACCTGACCTTCGACCCGGCCTGGCCGTCGGTGGATATCCAAGGCCGTCAGCGGCCGCTCTGGCTGGAGGTAGACGCATGACCATCACGACCGATACCTTCTTTGGCGGCGCGCCCGAGGTGAACGCCTCGGCCCCGGGGCGCGTCAACCTGCTGGGCGAACAC
>NZ_JBFUEB010000303.1:0-1268 GCF_056404395.1 Rhizobacter sp. P2_D12
CCGCTGCTGTCGGCGCGCGAGCATGGCGACGAGCCGGTCGTCGAGATCGCGCCGGCGACGCCGCTGCCGTCAGCCCGGCCTGCGCCTGCGGCCGCACCTGCAGCCGCGCGCACCGCCCCAGGCGCCGACCCGATCAACCGCGCCGCCCTGGACAATATCCGCGCGCTGAGCCGCGACGACGGCGACGCGCTCGTGCAGAAGGTGATTGCGGCCTATGTCGGCGACACGCCGCGCCAGTTGCATGCGCTGCGCCAGGCGCTGGGCGAAGGCGATGCCGAGAGCGTGCGGCGCGTGGCCCACGGCCTCAAATCGGCCAGCGCCAATATCGGCGCCGCGCACCTCTCCAGCCTGTGCCGCGAACTCGAACAACTGGGACGCAGCGGCAATGTGGACAGCGGCGGCCCGCTGCTGGCCGACCTGGCACGCGAATTTCGCGCGGTAAGACTGTCGCTTCACGCAGCGCTTGAAAAGGAATCCTGACATGCCTTCCGCTCCCACCCAGCGCGTGACAGTCCTGGTTGCCGACGACGATCCGGTCATGCGGATGCTGATGCTCGAAATGCTGGCGCAGGTTGGCCTGGACGGGATCCAGGCCGGCGACGGCATCGAGGCCCTCGACCAGGCCCGCACAGGCCAGCCCGGCCTGATCCTGATGGACGTCGACATGCCGCGCATGGACGGTTTCGCTGCCTGCCGCGCGATCCGCGCCGCCGAACGCGACGGCGCCTGCGTGCCGGTCATCATGGTGACCGGCAGCGACGATATCGAAGCCGTCACCCATGCCTACGAAGTGGGCGCAACCGATTTCGTGTCCAAGCCGATCAACTGGCAGATCCTCGGGCACCGCGTGCTGTACGTGCTGCGCGCCAGCGACGCCATCGCCCGCCTGCGCATCGCCGACGCCCAGAACCGCGCCGTGCTGGCGGCAATTCCCGATACGTTCTTTCGCCTGAATGCCGATGGCTTCTATCTGGATTACGAGCAGGGACACGAGCGTCCGGGCCACGAGCGGCCGGGACCGGGAGGACCCACTCGCCCGGACCTGCCCGACAGCGCCGGCGCCCGCTTCATCGGCAAACACCTGACCGCGACGCTGCCGCCGGACATCGCCGGGCGCATGCTGGAGCAGATGAAGGCCGTGCTGACCACGCACCAGGTGCGCTCGGTCGAATACGAGCTGGTCGACTGCGGCGTTGCCCAGCATTTCGAGGCGCGGCTGGTGGCCACCAGCCCGACCGAAGTGCTGGGTCTCGTGCGCGATATCAGCG
>NZ_JBFUEB010000304.1:0-1201 GCF_056404395.1 Rhizobacter sp. P2_D12
GGCCTGGGACGTGTTCAACCGGACCGGCATCAGTCATCTCGTCTCCATCTCCGGCCTGCACATCACGATGCTGGCGGGTCTGGGTGCGTGGTCGATGTCGTGGCTGTGGCGCCGCTCGTTCTTCACGGGTGCAAACCTGCCATTGCACTTGCCGGCGCAGAAGGCGGCCGCGCTGGCGGGTGCCGTGGTGGCGCTGCTGTACGTGCTGCTGGCCGGCTTCGGCGTGCCGGCCCAGCGCACCTTCTACATGCTGGCGGTGGTCGCGCTCGCGCTGTGGTGCGGGCGCATCGCCTCGATGTCGCACGTGCTGTGTCTCGCGCTGGGCGTGGCAGTGCTGCGCGATCCGTGGGCGATGCTGTGGCCGGGCTTCTGGCTGTCGTTCGGGGCGGTGGCGGCGATTCTGTATGCGTGCAGTGGCCGCCTCGGCGTGCCCACGCGCGGCTGGCGCGCCGGTCTCGTGGTAGCGGCGCGCACCCAGTGGGCCGTCACGCTGGGCCTGGCGCCGCTCACGCTGCTGCTGTTCGGCCAGGTGTCGCTGGTCAGCCCCCTCGCAAACGCGGTGGCGATTCCCGTCATCAGCCTGTTCGTCACGCCGCTGGCCCTGGCCGGCAGTGTACTGCCGTCACCACTGGCCGATCTGGTGCTGGGCAGTGCGCACCTGGCGATCGCCGTCCTGGTGTGGCCCCTGACATGGTTGTCCGCGCCCGCGCTGGCCGTGTGGACCGCGCCCGCGCCGACACCGTGGATCCTCGTGCTGGCCCTGGCCGGCACTGCCTGGATGCTGGCGCCGCGCGGCTGGCCGCAGCGCTGGGCGGGTCTGGCAGCCTGGACGCCGCTGCTGACGCACCTGCCGCAGGCGCCGACGGCAGGCCGGTTCGACGTCACGGCGTTTGATGTCGGCCAGGGCATGGCGCTGCTGGTCGAAACGCAGCACCACCGGCTGCTGTACGACACCGGTCCGCTGTACGCGCCGGGCGCAAGCGGCGCCACGCGCGTGATCCTGCCGTACCTGCGCGGCCGGGGCATCGGCCGGCTCGATGCGCTGGTGATTTCACACAGCGACCTCGATCACGTCGGCGGCGCCGAAGCGGTTCTGAAGACGGTGCGGGTAGGGCAGCTGATCTCGTCACTGCCCGATGGCCACCGGCTGCTCGGCAAGACCACGCACCCGGCCCGCTGCAGCGCCGGCCAGGCCTGGCAC
>NZ_JBFUEB010000305.1:0-1201 GCF_056404395.1 Rhizobacter sp. P2_D12
CGCCAAGGGCTTGCACCTGGATATCCAGTACGACCCGGCCCTGCCGACCGGCCTGCGCGGCGACGAGCTGCGCATGCGCCAGGTGCTCACCAACCTGCTCGACAACGCGATCAAGTTCACCGCCACCGGCGGCGTGACGCTGACCGTGAGCGCCGATGTCGACCAGCTGTGCATCGCCGTGATCGACACCGGCATCGGCATCGCGCCCGACCGCCTGGCCGCGATCTTCGATCCGTTCACGCAGGCCGACGCATCGATGACGCGCCGCTTCGGCGGCACCGGGTTGGGCACCACGATCAGCAAGCAGCTCGTCGAACTGATGGGCGGACGGATCTGGGCCGAGAGCCAGCCGGGCCAGGGCGCGACCTTCCACGTGCGCGTGCCGCTGATCCTGGCGCGCTTTTGCAACCAGGCGCCGCGTGTGCGCAGCGCCGCCGTGCTGCCGCCGCTGCGCGTGCTGGTGGCCGACGACGTGCCGCAGAATCTCGAACTGATGCAGCTCCTGATGACGCGCCGCGGGCACACGATGACGGCCGCGCGCGACGGCGGCGCGATCGTCGAACTGGCCACCAGCGGCGAGTACGACGTGGCGCTGATGGACTTCCAGATGCCGGTGATGGATGGCCTGGACGCGACCCGCGCCATTCGCGACCACGAGGCACGCCACGGAAAGGCGCGCCTGCCAGTGATCGCGATGACCGCCAGCGTGCTGGCCGAGCATCGCCAGGCCAGCGTCGATGCCGGCATGGATGGCTTTGCCAGCAAGCCGGTCGACTGGTTCGCCCTGTCGCATGAGATCGCGCGCGTGCTCGGCCTCGAAGGCGGCGTGCCCGCCGAGGCAGCCGCCGTCCCGACGGCCCCGCGCGAAGTGCTCAACCGGCGCGCCGGCCTGCACCGCTGGAGCAACCGCGAAGATGCTTACGCCGAAGCCCTCGACCACTTCAGCCGCCAGTACGCGCAGCTGGATGGTGCGATGCGCCTGCATGCCGCCGGCGGCGATCACGTGCAGTTGCGCATGCTGGCGCACAAGGTGCGCGGCGCGGCCGCCAACGTCGGCCTGGAGCGCCTGTCCGACGCGCTGGCCACGCTGGAGCAGGCGACCAATGCGGTGCCGACCGACGAGCGGCACGCGGCCGAGGCGCTCGGCGTGGCGGGACAGGCGCTCGAGGCCGCGCTGGCCGCGATCGGCAACGTCGCCGCC
>NZ_JBFUEB010000306.1:0-1200 GCF_056404395.1 Rhizobacter sp. P2_D12
TGCGCGCGGCGCCCGAGCACGGGCTTGAGGTCCGCCGCTATCAGGTGGACGAGCTGACCGGGCGGCTGGCCGGCCCGGAGGGCGCATCGACGGCATTCGTGCGCGACCTCGACCGCGCAATGATGCAGTACCTGTGCGATCTGCACGGTGGCCGTGCGGCCTGGGCCAGCCGGGTGTCCGCAGCGCCCGACACCGGCTTCGACCCGCGCCAGCGCCTGGCCAACGTGCGCGACGCGCGAGGACTGGCACAGGCCATCGACGCCGCCGCACCCGCCATTCCGCTGTATGGCAGGGTCAAGGCGGCGCTGGCACAGTACCGCGCGCTGTCCGGGGCAACACCGGCCTGGCCCGCGCTGCCGCCGGTCGCGCGGGCCGCCATTCACGCCGGCGAGCCCTATGCGGGCGCGGCCCTGCTGCAGGCACGGCTGCAGTTGCTGGGTGATCTCGGCGCTCAGGCGCCCATGGGCAGCGACGGCATCTATACGCCGGCACTGGCTGGCGCCGTGCGGCGCTTCCAGGCGCGGCACGGGCTGGATGAAGACGGCGTACTGGGCACTGCGACGGTCACCGCCCTGTCGGTGCCGCCCGCGCATCGCATCGCCCAGCTGGCGCTGACGCTCGAACGCCTGCGCTGGCTGCCACCGCCTCCGGCGCACGGGCGCGTCGTCGTCGTGAACGTGCCCACCTACCGCTTGTGGGCCTTCGATGCCAGGGACAACTTTGCGGCGCCCGCGCTGGAAATGCGCGTGATTGTCGGCGCGCGCGGCCGCACGCCCACGCCGCTGTTTATCGGAGAAATGCGCTACCTGGAATTCGCGCCATACTGGAATGTTCCTGCCAGCATCCAGAAGAGTGAGATCGTCCCGAAGCTGACGCGCAATCCTGCCTATCTGCAGCAGAATGACATGGAACTGGTGGGGTCGGACGGGCGCGTGCTGCAGGTTGGCGCCGGCGATGCGGCAAGCCGCCTGCGGGCCGGCGGCGCGAGGGTCAGGCAGCGTCCCGGCCCGCGCAACGTGCTGGGCGACGTCAAGTTTGCACTGCCCAACCCGATGAATATCTACCTGCATTCAACGTCGGCCAGGGAACTGTTCAAGCGCACGCACCGTGACCTGAGCCATGGCTGCATCCGCGTCGAACAACCGGCCGAGCTCGCGCAATTCGTGCTGGCCGATCCGCAGCAGTGGAGCGGTGCACAGG
>NZ_JBFUEB010000307.1:0-1171 GCF_056404395.1 Rhizobacter sp. P2_D12
GCGTGGCTCATCCCGCTGGCGGCGGTCGTGTTCTGGGCGGTCGCGCTGTGCGCCCGCGGCCAGCGCCGGCGCCGCGCCACCGCGGCCCCGGACCGAGGATAGGATGCGCGTTCCGCCGGATTGCCTGGCAGCACCTGAGGTCCGCCTTGAAGATCGCCACCTGGAACGTCAATTCCCTCGCGGTGCGCCTGCCGCAGCTGATCGACTGGCTCGCACTGCACCAGCCCGATGTCGTCTGCCTGCAGGAAACCAAGCTGACCGACGACAAGTTCCCGTCGGCCGAGATCGAGGCCGCCGGCTACCGCGTCGAGTGGTTCGGCCAGAAGACCTACAACGGCGTCGCGCTGATCTCGCGCACCGTGGCGGCCGACGTCGTCAAGAACATCCCCGGCCACGACGACGAGCAGGCGCGCGTGATCGCCGGCACCGTCAACGGCATCCGCATCGTCGGCGCCTACATCCCGAACGGGCAGTCGGTCGACAGCGACAAGTTCCAGTACAAGCTGAAGTGGCTCACCGCGCTGCGCGGCTGGCTGGCCGACGAGCTGACGCGGCACCGGCACCTGGTGCTGGTGGGCGACTACAACATCGCGCCGGAAGACCGCGATGTGCACGACCCGGTGGCCTGGGCCGGCCAGGTGCTGTGCACCCCCGAGGAACGCGCGCATTTCCAGGGCCTGATCGGCCTCGGGCTGCACGACTCGTTCCGCTTGTTCGAGCAGCCGCCGAAGAGCTGGAGCTGGTGGGACTACCGCAACCTGGCCTTCCGCAAGAACCAGGGGCTGCGCATCGACCACATCCTGGTGACCGACGCGCTGAAGGGCCAGGTCAAGTCCTGCGTGATCGACAAGCCCACGCGCAAGAACGAACGCCCCAGCGACCACGCACCGGTGATCGCCGAATTCGACCTGTAGGTTCTATGTCGAGCGTCAAGCCTTTCCGACGAGTTGAGGGTTGAAGGGCTGATTGGAGCGCCAGACGGAGAAGGCGATGCGAAGGAGCTTGCGAGCGACGACGCAATAGGCCTGGATCTTGGACATGCCGCGGGCGAGGAGCTTGTCGCGGATGGCCTTGAAGACGGGGGAGCGGCAGGCGGTCATGGCGGCGCAGTAGATGAGGCGGCGCTCCTCGGCGTTGCCCTGCTTGGAGAGCTTGCGGGTGCCTTTGTAGG
>NZ_JBFUEB010000308.1:0-1153 GCF_056404395.1 Rhizobacter sp. P2_D12
GGAAACTCTGCAAAACCGGCCTGAGGCTTGCATAGACGAAGGGCATGATCGCCAAGCGAGTTGAGCCGATGAAGCAACTGGGACTGGGACTGAATCTGTCGACCAAGAAGACGCGCAAGCGGGAGTTCCTGGAGGAGATGGAGCGAGTGGTGCCGTGGGCTGCGCTGGTGCAGATTGTGCAGCCGCACTACCCGAAGGCGAAGACGGGACGGCCACCGTTCGGCATCGAGACGATGCTGCGCATCCACTACCTGCAGCAGTGGTTCGGGCTGAGCGATCCGGCGATGGAAGAGGCGCTGCACGACGTGCCGCTGTACTGCGAGTTCGCCAAGCTGGACGGTGTGATGGCGAGGCTGCCCGACGAGACAACGATCCTGAGGTTCCGGCACTTGCTGGAGCGCCACGACTTGGCGACGGACATGCTGCGCGTGGTCAACGACATCCTGCAGGCCAAGGGTCTGCTGATGCGCACAGGCACGGCGGTGGACGCGACGTTGATCAACGCACCGAGTTCGACCAAGAACCTCGAGGGTGAGCGCGACCCGGAAATGAAGCAGACCAAGAAGGGCAACCAGTGGTACTTCGGCATGAAGGCGCACATCGGTGTGGATGCCGAGTCGGGCCTGGTGCATACGGTGGTGGGCACGTCGGCCAACGTCAACGACATCAACGTTGCGGGAGCGCTGCTGCACGGCCAGGAAGAGATCGCGTTCGGGGACGCGGGCTACCAGGGCGTTCACAAGCGAGCCGAGGCACAGGGGCCGCAGTGGCACGTTGCCATGCGTGCGGGCAAGCGCCGTGCGTTGAACACGTTCCTGGCCAGCGGCTTCAAGCGCGAGCAGATCGAGCAGCTCAAGGCCAGCGTGAGAGCCAAGGTCGAGCACCCGTTCCGGGTGATCAAGCGGCAGTTCGGCTACACGAAGGTTCGATACCGAGGGCTTGCCAAGAACACGGCGCAGATCGTCACGCTGTTCGCGCTGTCGAACCTGTGGATGGCGCGAAGAAAGCTGATGGCCTTGGGATGAGTGCGCCCGCAGTGCGCCCGATAGCCGCATCGAACGGTCCAAACGGGCCGGTGCGGCTGCGGCGCCGAGCTTCTCTACTGCTTCAGCGCGACAGCAAACTTGCATCCTGCCTCCTCTGCATCACCGGC
>NZ_JBFUEB010000309.1:0-1142 GCF_056404395.1 Rhizobacter sp. P2_D12
GTCGTGTTTCATCCGGGCGCCGGACCGCGCGAGGTGTTCGCCGCGCTCGACGCCGTCGATGGGCGCCTGGTCTGGAGCGACCGCGCGATGGGCGTGGTCGTGATGGCCATCCCGGCCCGGGATCATCTGACCCTGTACCGGCACGGTGCGCTGCTGGTGAGCGGGGCGGGCGCGCCGGGCGGCTGCGTCAACTGGAGCCGGCCTTGAACCTGGCCGGCTTTTCGGCCAGCGTCGCCAGCAGGCGCGCCAGCTCCAGCGTGTCGACCGGCTTGACGAAGTGGTACGAAAAACCCGCGTTCATGCTCGAGCCCCGGTCGGACTCCTGGCCGTAGCCGGTGATCGCGATGAAGGTGGCGCCTGCGCCACCGGCGCGCTGGCGCAGGCGCTGTGCCAGTTCGTAGCCGTCCATGTCGGGCAGCCCGATATCGAGCAGGAACACATCGACCGTGTCGACCCGCGCGCGTTCAAGCGCCGCGTACGGACTGTGTTCGGTGACCACGTCGTGCCCGGCCGCCTCGAGAAACATCGACAGCATCTGCGCCGCATCGACGTTGTCGTCCACAACCATGATGCGCAGGCGCGGTCCGGTGGGCGCCGGCAAGCGGTGCGCGGGCGCGGGCAGCGCGTCGACATCGCTCGCCACGGCCGGCAGCACGACCGTGAATGCGCTGCCCTGGCCGAGGCCCGCGCTGTGCGCCGACACGGCGCCGCCATGCAACTCGACCAGGCTGTGCACCAGGGCCAGGCCGATGCCCAGGCCGCCCTGCGAGCGGTCCGACGTGCGCTCGCCCTGCATGAACAGCTCGAACACGCTGGCAATCAGTGACGGCGCCATGCCGATACCGTTGTCGCGCACCGTGAAGCGCACGAGCGCCCCGCGCACTTCCAGCGACACGGCAATCTCGCCACCTTCCGGCGTGTACTTGGCCGCATTGCCCAGCAGGTTGGCCAGCACCTGCACGAGGCGCTTCTGGTCACCGCGCACGAAGGCCGGTTCGTGCGGCGTGTGCACGTCCAGGCTGTGCCGGCGCGCGGCGATCAGGGGCCTGGTCTGCTCGACGGCATCGGCAATCAGCGCCTTGGCGTCGAGGATGTCGTGCTCCAGCGTGATCAGGCCGCGCGTGACGCGCGAGACGTCCATC
>NZ_JBFUEB010000310.1:0-1142 GCF_056404395.1 Rhizobacter sp. P2_D12
GTGGCGAGACCGTCGACATCACGGCAATCCTGGGCGGCTACGAGCGCCGCGTGAYCACGCAGGATTTTCGCGGCGGTGAAATCACGGCGGTCATGGGCGGCTGCGAACTCGATATGCGCGGCGCCTCGATCCGCGGCGAGGCGGTGATCAACGTGTTCGCGTTCTGGGGCGGCGTGACCATCAAGTGTCCGCCCGACTGGACCGTGATCCTGCTCGGCACGCCGATCCTGGGCGGCTTCGAAGAAAAGACCGCCGTGCCACCCGATGGCAGCAAACGCCTCGTCATTCGCGGGTACGCGATTATGGGCGGTGTGGAAATCCGCAACTGATGGGCCGGATGTTCTGGGCCGGGCGCAGCGCCGCGCTGTACCTGGCGGCCTGGCTGATGCTGGGGCTGATGCTCGCGGGCCTGCTCGATGCGGCCACCGGCGCCGGCATTCCGGCCAGCCTGCTGTTCGCGCTGCCGCTGATGCTGGTGTATGCGAGCGTGTGCGGCTTTTCGAGCTACTACCTGTGCCGCGCCTATCCGCTGGCAAGCAAGTCGCTGCGCTCGGTGCTGGTCGTGTTCTTTGTCACGGCCGCTAGCGCGGCCTTGCTGTGGTGCGCGGCGGCAGTAGCGTGGGCGGCATTCTGGCGCTGGCTGGCGCCGTCGATGGGCGGCGTGCTGCTCTCGCCACCCGTCGCCGCAGTGATGTTTGGTGTGGGCGTGCTGCTGTACGGGATGACGGCGTGCGCGCATTATCTGGCGCTGGAGTTCGAGCGCGCGCGGCGGCTGGAAACGCGCGAACTCCAACTGAAGCTGCTGGCGCAGGACGCCGAACTGCGCATGCTGCGCACGCAGATCGACCCGCACTTTCTGTTCAACAGCCTCAATTCGATCAGCGCGCTCACCAGCATCGATGCCGGCGCCGCGCGCGACATGACCTTGCAGCTGGCCGGCTTCTTTCGCCACACGCTGGGACTCGAGGCGCACCGCAAGGTCCTGCTGTCCGATGAAGTGGAACTGACGCGGCGCTTCCTGGCGATCGAGCAGGTGCGCTTCGGCCCGCGCCTGACGTTCGCGTGCGAGATGGCGGCTGACGCGGCGCGCTGCCTGCTGCCGCCGATGATCCTGCAGCCGCTGGTCGAGAACGCGGTCAAGC
>NZ_JBFUEB010000311.1:0-1121 GCF_056404395.1 Rhizobacter sp. P2_D12
CGGCATCGAGATGAGCACCGACCACACGCTGGAAGAGGTCGGCAAGCAGTTCGACGTGACGCGCGAGCGCATCCGCCAGATCGAGGCCAAGGCGATCCGCAAGCTCAAGCACCCGAGCCGGTCGGATAAGCTGCGCACGTATCTGGACAATCTCTGATCCGTCGCTTCCCTGCAAAGGCCCCGCGAGCACTGCTTTCGGGGCCTTTTTCACGTCTTCGATCGGCGTCCAGTTGCCATAAACTTCACGCTTATGACCCAGATCCTGCAGCGCACCGTGTTGTTTGCCGATCTGCGCGGCAGCACCGCGCTGTACGAGACGCTGGGCAATGCCGAGGCCACCACGGTCGTCACGCACAGCGTGGCCCTGCTGGCCCATGTCGTCGCCAGCTGCCGCGGCACCGTCGTGAAGACGCTGGGCGACGGCCTGATGGCGGTGTTCGAAAGCCCGACCGAAGCGGTCGCCGCCGCCGACGGCATGCACGAGTCGCTGGACCGCATCGTCCCGCCCACCACGCCGGCCGCGATCGCGCCCGCACGCACGCCGGTACTGAAGCTGCAGGTCGGGCTGGCGCATGGCGAGGTGGTCGCGATGTCGGGCGATTGCTTCGGCGACGCGGTGAACGTCGCGGCGCGCCTGCTCGACCATGCCGGCGACAACGAGACGCTGGCCACCGCCACCGTCTTCGCGGCCCAGGATGCCGAGAACACCGCGCGCTTTCGCAGCCTCGACCGGGTGCAGCTGCGCGGGCGCGTCGAGCCGGTGCACGTCTACCTGCTCGAAGGGCGGCGTTTCGGCGACACCGCGGCCACGGCCTATGGCGACCTGCTGCCCACCCACAACGAGCCCGAAGGCATCCGCCTGAGCTGGCTCGACCTGAACCGCGTCTACGCCGGCCCCAGCCTGCCGGTGGTGCTGGGCCGCAGCCCGCAGGCCACCTACTGCATCGACGATTCGCGCGTGTCGCGCTCGCATGCGCGCATCGACTGGCACGGCGGCGCCTTCCAGCTGACCGACCTCAGCTACAACGGCACCTACGTGCGCTTCTCCAGCGATTCCGAGATCGTCGCGCTGCGCCGCGGCACCTGCACGCTGCACGGCAGCGGCGCGATCGGGCTGGGTG
>NZ_JBFUEB010000312.1:0-1104 GCF_056404395.1 Rhizobacter sp. P2_D12
GGCGCAGGCTTCGCACGTGCCGGCCGGGCTTCGGCCACCGGTGCAGGTGCAGGTGCAGGTGAAGGTGCAGGCTGAACAACCGGGGCGGGTGCGGGTGTGACAACAGCGGGCGGCGCAGGCGTAACTACCGGAGCGGTAGCCGGAGCGGTAGCCGGCGCAGTCGCCGGCACAGCCACAGTTGGCGTCACGGCTGCCAGCCGCACCGGCGGCTCGCCCGCAAGGCGCGGCCACAGCAGCGCTACGGCCGCCGCAATCAYCACGGCGCCCACGCCAAGCGCGAGGTAGCGCCGCTGCGCGCCCTGCCCTGCGCGCGGCGCGGCATACGACGGCGCCGGTGCGTGAATGGTCGGGGCATTGCCCAGCTGGCGTTCGGCTTGCGCCTTCTTGAGTGCTTCGAGGATGTACGACATATCAGCTTCCTGTCCCGCCAGCGGCCAGCAAACGGGGCTCGGCCACGTTCGACAGCTGGTTCAGGCGCATATAAGTGCGCGGCCCGGCCACGCCATCGGCCTTCAGGTCTTGCGCAGCCTGGAAGGCACGCAGCCACTCCTTGATGCGCGCGTCGAGCGGCGCATCGAGCGCCGGCGCCGTTTCGCTGTGCAGGCCTGCCAGGCGCTGCGCGATCCAGTCGACGTCCGGCCCGCGGTCGCCCTGGGCGACGACATCGCGAAACGCCGCGGGCATCCGCCAGAAGGTGGTGAATTCGCCACCGAAGCGTGCGACGAAGGCAGCGATGTCGACGCGCTCGCGCCCGTCGCCCTGCGCCAGCGTGACGCTGCGCTCGTCCATCCCGACCAGTACCGCATAGCCGGTACGCGGGCCGTCGTGCAGCGTGACCACCGCCGGCCGGTCGAGCAGACGCAGTTCGTACACACCGCCCCGCCCCGCATGGCAGCGCAGATTGGCGCGCAGCGCGGCCTCGCAAATGGCCTTCGGATCGGCGCCGGCCAGACCGGCAAATGATGGCCCCCACAATGCGGCCAGTGTGCCCAGCGCCGCGGTCTCGCTCTCGATTGCCGGCAGCGGCGCATCCGGTGCCGCGGTAGCGACGACAGCTGGTGCAGTGGCCGGCATGGCGGTAGTCTTTGGTGCACTCGCCACAAC
>NZ_JBFUEB010000313.1:0-1097 GCF_056404395.1 Rhizobacter sp. P2_D12
CGAGTATGCGCAACTGCACTCACTGAACGCCGACTACAACGGCCGCTTCGGCTTTCCGTTCATCCTCGCGGTCAAGGGGCCGACCGGCAAGGGCCTGTCGCGCCAGGCCATCATCGCCACCTTCGAGCGGCGCATTGGCAATGCGCGCGGCGACGAGCTGCGCGAGGCGCTGCGCCAGGTGCACCGCATCGCCGAGATCCGGCTGAACGCGCTGCTGGGCGTGACGCCGTCACTTGGCGCGCGCGTGATGGACTGGTGCGAAACGCTGGGTGCCATCAGCGACGTTGAAACGAACCTGACCTGCGCCTACATGACGCCGGCCCACCAGCGCACCGCCGCGCACATCGCCGGCTGGATGCGCGCGGCCGGCATGACGGTCCAGATCGACGCGGTAGGCAATGTCGTCGGCCGCTATGCCGCCGCGCAGCCAGGCGCCAGAACGCTGGCGACAGGCTCGCACTACGACACCGTGCGCGATGGCGGCAAGTACGACGGGCGCCTGGGCATCCTGCTGCCGATCGCCGTCGTCGCCGACCTGCACGCGCGCGGCCAGCGCCTGCCGTACGACCTGGAGGTGATCGCGTTCGCCGAAGAAGAAGGCGTGCGTTTTCGCAGCACGTTCTTGGGCAGCAGCGCCATTGCCGGCAGCTTCGACATGGGTTTGTTAAGCGCTGTCGACAGCGATGGCATCACGCTGGGCGACGCGCTGGCGCAGGCTGGCCACGACCATTCTGATATTGCCGGCATCGCGCGCGATCCCGCGCTGCTGCTCGGCTTTGTCGAAGTCCATATCGAACAAGGCCCGGTGCTGCTCGAACGGGGCCTGCCGCTGGGCGTGGTGAGCGCGATTGCCGGCAGCTCGCGCTATATCGTCGAACTGCGTGGTGTGGCCAGCCACGCGGGCACCACGCCGATGGGCATGCGGCGCGATGCGGCGGCGGCCGCGGCCGAAATCGTGTTGCTGGTGGAAGCGCGCTGCCGCCAGGGCGGGGCGCTGGTCGGCACCGTCGGCCAGCTCGAGGTGCCGGGCGGCTCGGTCAATGTCGTCCCCGGCGCCTGCCGCCTGTCCCTTGATATCCGCGCCGCCGACGATGCGG
>NZ_JBFUEB010000314.1:0-1094 GCF_056404395.1 Rhizobacter sp. P2_D12
GCCAACTACAACGGCGCCGTGCCGGCTGCCACCTACACGGTCAGCGACGGCACCGCCACGTCGACCGCCACGCTGACGCTGGCGGTGACGCCGGTGAACGATGCACCGGTGGCCGGCGACGACGTCGCGTCGACCCCGATCAACACGTCCGTCACGATCGACGTGCTGGCCAACGACCACGACGTCGACGGCGACACGCTGACCGTCAGCAACCCGGTGCTGGCCAATCCCGCCCAGGGCACGGTGTCGCTCGATGCGAGCGGCCACGTGGTCTTCACGCCGGCCAGCAACCTCAGCGGCGCGGTGCAGATCCAGTACACCGTGACCGACCCGAGCGGTGCCAGCGCGATCGCGACGGTCACCGTCAACGTCGGCGCCAACACGCCGCCGAGCGGCACGGACGGCTCGCACACGCAGAATGAGGACAGTTCGTACAGCCTGCAAGCCGGCGACTTCGGCTTCAGCGACACGGATGCCGGCCAGAGCTTTGCCGGCGTGCGCATCGACAGCCTGCCGGCCGCCGGCACGCTGCTGCTCAACGGCACGCCGGTGACGGCGGGCACCGTCGTCTCCGCCGCCGACATCGCGGCCGGCCACCTGGTGTTCACGCCGGCGGCCGATGGCAACGGTGCGGGCTACGCCAGCATCAGCTTCAGCGTGCAGGACAGCGCGGGCGGCTTCGACGCGACGCCCAACACGTTCACGTTCAACGTCAYGCCCACGCCGGACGCCCCGGTGATCACCGGCCCGCTGGCCGGCAGCGTCACCGAAGACCAGGTGCTCACCAGCACCGGCAAGCTGACGGTGGTCGACCCGGACGGCCCGGCCGAATCGAGCTTCATCGCGCAAGCCGGCACCGCCGGGACCTACGGCAGCTTCACGCTGGCGAGCGACGGCACCTGGACGTACACGCTGAACAACGCGGCACCGAACGTGCAGTCGCTGCCCGCAGGCGCGAGCGTCACCGAGAGCTTCACGGTCACCACGGCCGACGGCAGCACGCGCAACGTCGTCGTCACCGTCAACGGCAGCAACGACACGCCGACGGCCGTCAGCGACGTTGGCACGGCCACCGAGGACACGCCGCTGGCCGG
>NZ_JBFUEB010000315.1:0-1072 GCF_056404395.1 Rhizobacter sp. P2_D12
GTTCCGCGACACCGATTCGGCGTCGATGGGCGCCAGCGCCGCGGGCCCGGCCAGCGCGCCGAAAGCCTTGGCCGCCGCCTCGGTGCCGCAGCTTGCCCCGCCCGCGGCAAGCGCCGTGGCGCTGGACCTGCGCGACGGCTTCAAGACCGCGTGGCGCGCCGAGAAGGACGCCTGGCGCGAGCTGGCCCCGGCGTGGAAGCTCGCCGCCGACCTGCCCGACCCGTGCGCGGCCGCGCAGCGCGAGAACCTGCAGTGCTTTCGCACGGTGGCCACGCTGGCGCTGATCCGCCAGCTCAACCGCCCCGGCATCCTGCAGCTGCGCGACGAGGACGGCCAGCCGAACTTCGTGCTGCTGACCGGCCTCACGCCGCAGGCAGCCACGTTGCGTGCCGGCGGCATCACGCAGACGGTGTCGCTGCGCTCGCTGGCCAAGGTATGGCGCGGCGATTTCGCGACCTTCTGGCGCGCACCCGAGGGCTACCAGTCGGCGCTGAACGAGGGCCACAGCGGGCCGGCGGTCGATGCGCTCGCGAGCCAGGTCGCGCGGGCCGAGGGCGCGTCGGCGCCGGCCGCGGCCCAGCCGTTCAACGCGGCGCTGAAGGCCCGCGTCGCGAGCTTCCAGGTCGCCTGGGGCCTGAACGCCGACGGCGTCGCCGGGCCCACCACCTTCATGCAGCTCAACCGCGCCACCGGCGTGGACGAGCCGCGCCTGCAGGCCGATGCCGGCCTGGTCCACTGAAAGGCATTGCGATGTCCTACATCCTCGATGCCTTGCGGCGCGCCGATTCCGAACGCGAACGCGGCCGCGTGCCCGGGCTGCATGCGCAGCCGGGGAGCGGCGTCTCCGACGACGATGATGCGGCCGACGGCGGTGGCATGCGCTGGGGCTTCGTCGCCGCGGTGCTGGGCCTGGCGCTGATCGTGATGCTGGCGTGGCTGGCGTTCGGGCGCGAGAAGCCGATCGAGGTGGCGATGGTGCCGCCGCCCGCTGCGCCGGCGATGCCGGTCGCCGCGCCGGTTGTGGCTGCGCCGCCCGTGGCGCCGCCGCCTGCCGCGGCACCCGACCCGGTAC
>NZ_JBFUEB010000316.1:0-1028 GCF_056404395.1 Rhizobacter sp. P2_D12
ACGACATCGTGCTGCATCCGCGCGCGTGGTACGCCGAGCATGGCATCACGCTGCACACGGGCGACCCGGTCGTGGCCATCGACCGCCGCCGCCGCAGCGTGCGCTCGCAATCGGGCGTCGAGGTGGCGTATGACCGCCTGCTGCTGGCCACCGGTTCGCAGCCGTTCATCGTGCCGGTACCTGGCGCGGACCTGCCGGGCGTGGTGGGCTTTCGCGACCTGATTGACGTCGATACCATGCTGCAGGCGGCGCGCGACGGTCGGCACGCGGTGGTGATCGGCGGCGGCCTGYTCGGGCTGGAAGCGGCCAATGGCCTGCTGCGACGCGGGATGGACGTGACGGTCGTGCACCTGACCGGCAGCCTGCTGAACCAGCAGCTCGATGGCGACGCCTCGCTGCTGCTCAAGGGCGCGCTCGAGCGGCGCGGCTTGCGCATCCTGCTCGGCGTGCAGACCGAGGCCATCCTGGGTGACGGCAAGGTCGCATCGGTGCGCCTGTCCGATGGCGTCACGCTACCCGCCGACCTGGTGGTGATGGCCGCCGGCGTGCGCCCGAACGTGGCGCTGGCGCGCGCCGCCGGGCTGCATGTCGAGCGCGCGATCGTCGTCGACGACACGCTGCAAAGCTACGATCCGCGCGTGTATGCGGTGGGCGAATGCGTCCAGCACCGCCGCGCGACCTTCGGCCTGGTCGCGCCGATCTGGGAGCAGGCGCGTGTCTGCGCGGCGCACCTGGCCGGCTTCGGCCACCGCCGCTACGTGCAGCAGGCCGTGGCCACCAAACTCAAGGTAACCGGGATCGACCTGTACTCGGCCGGCGACATCGTCGGCGGCCCGGGTACGCAAGATCTGGTGCTGCGCGACCGCCGCTCCGGCATGTACAAGCGGCTGGTCCTCGATGGCAATCGCCTCACGGGCGCCGTGCTGTATGGCGACGTGGCCGACGGCCCCTGGTATTTTGACCTGATCGGGCGCGGCGTCGACATCTCGGCGCTGCGCGACCGCCTGTTGTTCGGCCCTGCGTTGTGT
>NZ_JBFUEB010000317.1:0-1024 GCF_056404395.1 Rhizobacter sp. P2_D12
ATCCCGGATTGCGCTGCGCTTCATCCGGGCTACGGAACCCGTAGCCCGAATGCCAATCCGGGGACTGCCGTCAGCGTGAGCCGCCGCGTTTTTTCGGGCTGCGGGTGGCGTCGAGTTCGCTCAACTCGCTGAGATCGAAATCCAGCCCGGGACGGGAATCGACGGCCGGGCTGCCGAGCTTGGCCGGGTCGGTGGAGATGTCCAGGTCCAGCGTCAGCCGCTCCAGGTCGGGGGCCGGCGGCTGCGGCGACGGGGCCAGCGGCGCCAGTGCCGAATCGGCGCGCGGCGCATTCAGCGACGCGCTGGGCGAGCCGGTGTCGATCGGCAGCAGCAGGTCGACGCCCTCGGGCCGCACGTCGCGCTCGGCCAGGTCGCGCGCGATGCCGTACAGGAACAGCAGGTCGCGGTAGGCCGGCACGTCGAACGGCGGCCCCTGGTTGCGGCGGAACAGCGCACCGTCGAGCAAGGCCATCGCCTCGCCCGGCGCCGACCACAGGCCCTGCAGCCGCGCCGTCAGCTCGGGGTAGCCGTCCTCGAGGCTGCGTTCCTTGGACGGATCGTTCTCGTCCCACTCGGTGGCATAGGCGTTGAAGCGGCGGTTGAAGCGCTCGCGGATGCGGTCGTACGGATCGCGCTCGCCACGGCGGCGGTAGATCTCCATCAGCTTCAGGTACGGCAGCGGGCTCACGCCGCCGGTGCTGCGCACATGGCCCATCAGCAGGTCGACGGCGGCATCGTCCTGGCCCAGCACGACGAAGAACTCGACCTGCTGGTCGAGGTCGATCAGTTCGTCGGCTGACATCGGCCGGTTCGGTTCCAGCGTGTCGGGATCGAAGTCGGTCGACGGCTGCGTCGCCGATGAGGACAGCGCAGCCTGCGCGGCCGCCACGGCGCGCGGCGTCAGCGTGACGTCGCCGAAGTTGGGCGGTGGTGCCCGCTTCAGCACCGGCGGCGGCGTGTCGACCAGCACGGCGTCGGCGCGCGGCGGCTCCGCCGGCACAGGGGCTGCCGCCTCGGCCGGGGC